>JANLTD010001080.1:0-1852 GCA_031362765.1 Acidobacteriota bacterium
GACCTCTGTTTCCTGAAACTGTCGCGCTAATTAAGTAGAGAGAAAAATTTACTCTCAATAAAAAGTTCAGCGACTATCGCTTAAACGGATGCGGCGCTAGATAAACCGCTTAAATCAAGTATTCATAAAATTTAAGAGAAAAATTATAATGGCAAACATTATTGCAAATTCAGTAGTCAGTGAAATTACAAATCCAAAACTCCGCAATTTGCTTTTACGGGTCGCGCGGGAAATGGAACTTAGCATCGAAAAGGTTGCGGCAAACCATGCCAAACCAAACGAATTTCCGCTTCCAACGGATCCGAATTCGACGGAACGCATCTTAGCCGCCAGGTTTAGTTCGCTTCCAAAGGCGGTCAAAGACAGATCAGGAGGCAGGTCGTTAGATCAACTGAACGCTTCGCCTGAGTTGCGCCTCAAACACTTCGGCGACTTGGCGAATGTGAACCTCAGGACCAATGCTTCGATCGGCTCGCAGGTCAGAGCAATGCCGCTCCGCGCCAACTTAAAACTAACACTTGATCAACTGACAGGCGGAGTTAATGGTCTCGCTGTCAATCCTGTTCTGCCGGCACCGCAAATGCCCAATCTGGAATTTCGCCTACAAAAGGTAAAATGTTTAGACGAAACGGGCAGTTTTAGCTTTGGAAGTGACGAAATAGACTTGGCCGGAATTGCGGTGGACGAAACCGGAGATACGAACAACATCCTCAAATTCCGCGTGGGAAGTGATTTTGATAGTGGCGAACAGGTAGTGTTTTCGCCGCCAAAGCGATTCACCCTTTTCAATCTTAAAGAAGGAACGGCTTTTCCGAAATCCTATTTCGTTACAATGGTGCTGGCTGAAGCGGACTTTGGCGGTGGTTTATCGGAATTCCTCAATAAACTGCTAGCCAAAGTGAAGGAGAAAGTCATCGCCACACTCACTGCCGCGATTAGAGGCGCGATTGGAGCGAGTGGCGGACCAATAGGGGCAATCATCGGTGCTGCTGTCGGCTTTATTGTCGGAAAGATATTCGATTTTAGAAAGAATATCTGGGAGGACGATATTTTCCAACCGGTCACGGCTCGGATTGACATTCCATCCTTGAATGCCCGATTTACGGATGGTAAGACCGATAGTCCCGACGCTATTGCTACCTTTACCGGGCATAACGGCAAGTATCAAGTAACGTATGATTGGCGCGTGTTCGCTTAAGGGTATTTCGTAGCCATAAAAAAGCACAATGGTCAAAAAGGTAAGAGGCAAAAGTAAAGTCGAAACCTCACTTTTGCCTTTTTACTTTAACCTTCTGCCTTACGCGCTACGCAGTAGCGGGATTGTTCGGCGTGATCGGCGGCAGGATCGGTTTCTTGAACCCCATTTTCGGTTTTTCTTCCGTCTCGGTCGTGTTTCCGTCATCGTTTGTCGAAGGCGCGCTGTCGTCTCCGTCGAGCGGAAGCCCGGCAACCACCCGGCGAATCTGAACACTATCGAGCGTCTCAAGCTCAAGCAAGGTTTCGGACAGACGGACCATCGCCTCCGCGTTTTTCTGCAAAACCCTTCGCGCAACTTCGTATTGATTGTCAATTATTTTTTTGACTTCCTGATCAATTTTAATTGCCGTATCTTCCGAATAATCGCGATGCTGAGAAATCTCGCGTCCAAGGAAGATCTGCTCTTCTTTTTTGCCAAAAGTGAGCGGTCCTAACTCCGACATTCCGTATTCGCAAACCATCGAACGAGCCAATTCCGTTGCCCTTTCAATATCGTTTGAGGCACCTGTCGTCACGTTTTCTGCCCCAAAATAAAGTTCCTCGGCAAGTCTTCCGCCCATCAAAATTGCGATTTGACTTTGAATATATTCTTTTG
>JANLTD010001086.1:0-2153 GCA_031362765.1 Acidobacteriota bacterium
ATCACGGTGGCGATCTGCAAGGCGTGATTAACAAGTTGGAGTATTTGAAAAGTCTGGGCGTGACAGCGATTTGGACAACGCCGGTTTATGACAATAATGACAAGGTTGACACGATAGAAGTTTATCCGGGCGTTCCCGAAACGACGGGTTATCACGGCTACGGCGCGATTGATATGTATGCGGTTGACGAACATCTCGGCGACGCTGCCAAATTACGCGAATTGATTGATAAAGCCCACGCGCTCGGGCTCAAGGTCATACAGGATCAGGTCGCGAATCACACCGGACCGTATCACGTTTGGGCCGCAGATCCGCCGACCGCGACGTGGTGGAACGGAACGCTTGCCGATCATCCGAACAACAACTGGCAAAAATGGACGGCGATGAATCCGCGCGCAACTTACCAAACACAATCGCGAAACATTGACGGTTGGTTCGTAAATATTTTGCCCGATTTTGATCAAACGGATCCGGAAGTCGAAAAATATCTGATTCAAAATTCGCTCTGGTGGCTTGAAATGAATGGTTTCGACGCGATCCGGATGGACACTCTGCCGCACGTTCCGCGCACTTTTTGGGCGAAATGGGGAAGCGCGATCAAACGCGAATATCCGAAAGTAAATATATTGGGCGAACTCTTCGACGGCGATCCCGCGCTTTTGGCCTATTTTCAAACCGGCCGAAAAGGCTTTGACGGAATTGATACGAAGATCGACACGCTTTATGATTTTTCGCTTTTTTATCCGCTCCGCAACGCGTTTGCCCGCGGCGGTTCGATTCGCGAAGTTTCCAAAACCTTCGCGCACGATTGGCTTTATCCGAATCCGAATGTGCTGACGACGTTTCTCGGCGTTCACGATATGGAACGTTTTATGAATGAACCGGGCGCAACCACCGAAGGACTGAAACTGGCACAAACTCTGATCATGACCTCACGCGGCACGCCGCTGCTTTATTACGGTGACGAACTGGCGATGCCGGGCGGGGGCGATCCCGATAACCGGCGCGATTTTCCGGGTGGTTTTCCGGGCGACGGAATCAACGCTTTTGACGCGAGCGGGCGGACAAAGCAGCAAAACGATGTTTGGAATCATCTCGCGCTGCTTGGCAAATTGCGAGGCGAATTAGAGCCTTTGCGAAAAGGCAAAACGTTTGATCTATTGGACGAAGAACAGCAAATGGCTTATGTTCGCGTGACTGATAAACAGGCCGTTTTAATGGTTTTCAACAACGATACTAAACCTGCCGAAGTGAAATTTGATGTTTCAATGATCAAATCTTTTGGATTGAACTCAATTTTGACCGACCGGCTCGGCAAAATTTCGAATGTGAAAATCGAAAATGGCAATGTGCAATTTACGATGCCGGCGCGGACGGCCGGAGTTTTTACAATAAAATAATGAAAGCACTATCTTTGATCGCAATAATTTTCGCGGCATTTTTAATTTTCCTGGGTTTATCGTCCAAAAACACTGCCGGAGTTGTTTTGAGCAACGCCATTATTATCGGCGGCTCAATTATCGGCATTTTTGTCATCGTTGTCTGGGTCATAATGTTTATTAAGGAGAAAAAGAAAAAGGAAAACGATTCCGATTTCTAATACAATTTATGGAAAACAAACCACGTTTAAGCTTTTGGCAAATCTGGAATATGAGTTTCGGATTCCTCGGAATTCAGTTCGGCTGGGGCTTGCAGATGGCGAATATGTCGCCGATTTATAAATATCTCGGCGCGGACGAAGCGAATTTGCCGTATCTGTGGCTTGCCGGACCGCTGACGGGGTTACTGATTCAGCCGATTGTCGGTGCGATGTCTGACCGAACCTGGAATCGGCTTGGCCGTCGCCGTCCGTATTTTTTGGTTGGCGCGATTTTGGCGAGTATCTGTCTGATCTTGATGCCGAATAGCTCGGCGGTTTGGATGGCGGCCAGTCTTTTGTGGATCATGGACGCTTCGATCAATATCACGATGGAACCGTTTCGCGCATTTGTCGGCGATAAATTACCTGAATCACAACGAACCCTTGGTTTTGTGATGCAGTCGTTTTTTATTGGAATCGGCTCGACGCTCGCGAATGCTCTGCCGTATATTCTGACATTTTTGGGTGTGGTCGGCGTGTTGAAGAGCGGAATTCCTTATTCGACCCTGATCGC
>JANLTD010001089.1:0-1514 GCA_031362765.1 Acidobacteriota bacterium
AGTCAGGTAGCGGCGGCGGCGGTTTTAGTTTTGGAAACTAGTCGGATCAAATGACTATTTCGGGTAAAAATAAAACTAATAACGGAGCGAAATCCAAAATCTCTGAAATAAAACTCAAAGCGCAGGCAGTTGCAAGAGGGGTGGCGATTGGAAAAGTTGTTTGTCTTCACGGACGAAAACGCCAGTTTTACCGCATCAACCTCGAAGAACCGCAGATCGAAAAGGAAATTCGCCGTTTTCGGGCGGCACATCGTTTAGCCAAACTTCAACTAAAAAAGATTTCTTCATCGGCTGGGGTTGATAATAAAAATTCAAAATCGAGTATTTTTGAAGCACATTTGTTGATTCTCGCTGATCGGTCTTTTCTTGAGAAGATCGAGAAAAATATCAGAGAACAAAAGGTTAATGCTGAATGGGCGGTCAAAGTTGTCTCGGAAGTTTATATCGGAAGTTATAAAGCGATCGCTGATGAACATCTGCGGGAAAAATATATCGATCTTGAAGATGTCGCGGATCGGATTTTGGCGGCACTCGGCGGCGGCGGAAAATCGAGCATCAAATTAGAGAAAAATTCGATCATCGTTGCCAAAGAAGTAAAACCTTCGACCTTGATGGAATTGTCGGAAAGCGATCCGAAAGCGATCATTACGGAACACGGCGGATGGACATCGCATACATTTATCCTGGCAAGGGAAATCAATCTGCCGGCAGTGACCGGATTGAAAGGAATTTTGCGGCGTGTGCAGACCGGCGATCAAGTGATCGTTGACGGCTTTAACGGGCAGGTCATCCTTAACCCAACCAAAGAAACCGCAAAAAAATATAAGATCGCCGCGGCGCATTTTCAGGAAGAAACAAATCATCAATTAAAACCTGTCAAACAAAAACTCAAAACTCTTGATGGTTTTGAAATAACTGTCCGCGCTAATCTGGATTTGCCGCAAGGATATTCAAAAGCTAAGGAATTTGGCGCGAAAGGCATCGGTTTGTATCGTTCAGAGTTTTTGTTCAATCAATTTAAGGGTTTTCCACCTGAAAATGAACAGGTCAAAGCTTACCAAAAAATTGCCGGATTAGTCGGCGCGGAAGGCATCCGGGTTCGTACATTTGATTTAAGCATCGGCCAATTGGCGGGCGAGAACCAGGAAAAAGAAAAGAATCCGGCTCTCGGACTTCGGGCGATCAGATTGATACGAACTCACAAAAAAGAATTTTGCCTTCAAATACGTTCACTTCTTCAAGCTTCATTTGAAAATAAAATTGATATTGTTTTGCCGATGATCTCTGATATTTCCGAGATCACCGAGACCAAAAATATCATTGAAATTGAAAAAGAAAATTTGCGTAAGAAAGGCTTAAAGTTTGGAAATCCGCAGCTTGGAGTAATGATCGAAACTCCGGCAGCTGTCGTCCTCGCCGATGAAATTGCGCGCGAAGTGGACTTTTTTTGCCTCGGGACAAACGATCTTGTGCAGTATTTACTGGCAGTTGACCGCGATAATGAGGCGGTCGCC
>JANLTD010001101.1:0-7012 GCA_031362765.1 Acidobacteriota bacterium
TAATAAGTGCAACAGCAGTTAGTACAAAAATTGCGATCGTCAAAAGTTTTATAAGATTTGTTTTCATTTCTATCTCCCTAATTACTCATCATTTATAACTTTAAGATTTCTCTCTCGGGGCTCAGAGTTCAATTTGAATAACTGCAACATTCGTGCCGTAAAAATTAGGGCAAAACATTGGTTCAAAATACTTTCTTTTCTTTATTTTTGCATTTTGATTGTTGGAAATTTCGCGATAGCGCGGAAAAATTCACAGCAAAAAGTCCGATTACCGCAAAACCGACATCACCTTCGGCGTAACTTATCAATCACCTATCACTTTTCACCAATCACGTTTTCCGAATCTAATCCCTTTTATTTCTTAATTTGTAACTGTTTAGGTCTTTGGTCTTTGGTTTTGGAAAGAATTTGCCGATTGGCAAGTAGTTTCTCACCATGCCCGCTTATTTTGGTGAGTCTTGATTGAAAATCAACGGATTTCCATCGAATAAAACCAAAAACCAAAGACCAAAAACCAAAGACCTACTCAATTACCATTATTTACCGAATTTAAACTTACTGCCCGTATGACATTTCTTACAGCTTGAAAAATCCTCGCCGAAGGCAACCTGATTATTGTGACAGGTCGCGCAAGTTGAGGCGGATTTTGATGCCTGGTGCATAACCACCGACGGAACGTCCATTTTACCGCCTTTCGTTGTATGGCAATTGTTACACTCAAAAAAGCTGTGTTTTGTATGGCTGAAATTTCCGCCGATCGTCGCCGGCGAAGGTGAAATATTATTTGAACCGTTAACTTGATGGCACATAAAACATTTACTGCTGGTAAAGCTGCCGCCGCCTTTCATCGGTGAATGACATTGGAAACAAGTCTTATGGGCAGTTTCGCCATTCGGAACAGTGAAGTTGATACCTCCTCCGCCTGATTTATGACAGGTCGCGCAATCTTTTTTCGCGTGATCGGAGTGATTGAATTTGATGCCGAAACTTCGCGCATTGGCAACTTCCTGGTGACATTTCCGGCAATCGGAAAAATCGTTGGCGCCGAAAGCTCTTTTTTCGTTATGGCAGGTCGCACAACTATTGACCGCATTTGAGTGCATCGAAACCGTGATCGCCGACATTTGATTGCCCGCACCGGCATTATGACAGCTGCTGCAATTTAATCCGCCGTGTTTGGTGTGATCGAAATTGAAGCCGACCGGTTTCATCGAAACATTAATTCGATTGGGCGTCCCCGGTTCGTGGCAGGTTGAACAAGAACCAATATTTTTTTCGCCGACCATTTTGTCGGACGTATGACATTGAAAACAAGTCTCGTGGGCGTTTGCGCGGGCCGGAACGGTCATTACGCCGCCTTGTGTTTTATGACAGGTCGCACAATTTGTTTCTTTTAAGTGTGCCGAGTGATTAAAATTCGCCTTGAAACTTTGCATCGCCGGAAACGGCTTGAGTTCCTCGGTATTTTGCCCGGTATGACAGGTCGCACAAATAGGATGTGAGTTATCTTTGAATTGCGGCGTGTGACATCCCACACACGGCGTATGCGAGGCAAACTTAGGTTTCGGCGATTCTTCATTTCGTTGATGACAAAGCAGGCACGGAACAGTGCTATGCCGCACACTGTCGTGCTTAAAGCGCGAAAAATCAACGTCGTCCATCGTATCGGCCGAAACCAATGTGTCCGGAAGCGGCTTAAAAGGACTTTCAGGTTTCTGTTTTTCCTGTATTTGACTTGAGCAAGATATAAGGAAATAGCCGGACATTAAACAGAAAAAAGACAAAACAACCACTTCTTGAAGACGTTTTGCGTATTTACTCTTTTCTTGTTTGGCGCGTTCTATCATCAGATCTTAAATAACTTCCTTTATTTACTTGCCGCAACTGCCTTGAAATGCGATTCGGGAATCGGAGATCTGCCAAAAGTAATATGGCATTTCACGCAGTTAAACTTCGCATCTTTTTTCCGCGAATCAATTTCGAAATTTAAAGCGCCGCCGTCATCGGAAGTCGGCGTAATATGGCATCCGTTACAAGACGTAACACTAACTTTTTTTGTTTGCACATCGAGCGTGTTGATGGCCGCGGCATTATGGCAATTTGCGCATTTGAGCTCGGCATGGCTGAACCACTCGTGCCGGAATGTTCCCGACGAATCTCTTTTTTGCCAGGCCGTCAGCATAATCTTGTCATCAATGCCCATCGCCGCCGTCAGCTTCGTATCAAGATCTGTTTTTGTTTCTTCCCGGGCAGGCTTATGACAAATGGCGCAGTCGTCCGGCGCCGGTAGTATTCCGGTATCCTGAGAATGACAGGTGAAGCAGACCGTATGGCTGGCTGGAACTGTCTTGAAAGTTCCTTTCTTGAGCCAAAAACCGTCACCCAATTTTTCGGGCGGTTTTGTCGCGAACTCCACATCGGAATCACCTTGCGGTTTATAGATTTGATGACAAACCGAACAACTTTCTTCGCCGGCACCATCCGGCCGCATCCGCGCATTGACGAACATTGTTCCATTCAGCATTTTTTCAGGCCTGTATTCGCTGACAATATCAATATGTTTGTCGTGCGGAAAGGAAATCTGAAAATCGGAAACCGCCATTTTACCTTTCGGCGATTGGTCGAAAATCTCGCGCGGATTCGGGAACGGATGCCGCGAACTGTCATTCGGCGACGGATTTGTATGACAGATCGAACAGATCGCGGGTTTTGCGCCATTGAAAAATTGCTGACGATGACAATTCAAACAAGATTCGTGGCGCGGATAATCCGTCACATCCGGAAACGCATCGGTTTTTCTGACGGTCTGCCAGTTTCCTGACGGAAATGTATGACACGAATTACACGCGAGTGTGTGTTTGTTGTGCGGAAATTCGGAATATTTGGTGGTGCTTGCCAGTGTCTGGACTTTCTTTGTTTGGACTTTCTTTTTCGGGCGCGGCGTTGACGAACTTTGCGCGCTGGCAACAAAGTTTTTCGGCGCAACCCGTGAATAAAATATTCCGCCTGAAACAAAACAAAAGACGATAACAAGCAAACCTGCGCGAATTTTGATTAGTTGTTTTGCTTGTCTTTTTATTGTCATCGAAAGGTTTTACCTAAATATTCACAAATATCTTTTCACAATCTTAAAGCAAACGGTGTTCCTGATGCTGTGATAGGCATCACACGAGCAAAACTCGCACAACTGCGAATTTTACCGCGAAAAAATCCGCAGTCTGACGCGAAAAATTTCTGAAATTGAAGTTTTTTCATTTTACTAAATTAACTCTTTTCAATCAATTAAGTGAGCCTTTTCAATTATTCAAAGACACGGCATAGTTCTTGCGATTCAGAATTGCGATTTTATAAATCCCGGAGTTGTATAACTCAGCTAATTAAAAATATTATGACCGCATTAGAAGAAACCGGAACTGAAATAATTGTTAAGTCACCTGTCCGAGAAAAGGTGGGCGAATCGCTTTTCTCGCGCTTTTTGAAACTGCTCTGCTCGGTGCGTTTAGGAATTATTCTGCTGATCCTGCTCGGGCTCGCCTGCTTTCTCGGAATGATCATAATGCAGCAGAGCGTTGAGGGTTTTGAACGTTATTATGGAGAATTGACAGCTTCACAAAAGCTTGTGTACGGCACATTGGGTTTATTCGATATTTATCATTCGTGGTATTTCAACGGGCTTCTCGCAATTCTTTCGCTCAATATTATTCTTGCTTCGATCGAGCGTTTCCCGAAAACCCGGATGTCTGTTTCAAAACCAGTTCTGACTCCGCCGATGCGTTGGTTAAAGGCGCAAGATCAGACCAGTTCCTTCACAACTGAAGGCGAAAGCAGACAAGCGATCGCCGAAAAACTTGTCGAAGCCTTCAAAAAGTCGCCTTGGCGAAAAACTACTCTCAGCGAAAAAAATGATCGTACCTTTATTTTTGCCGAATCGGGCGTCTGGAATCGTTTTACTTATCTGGCGGTTCACGTCGGATTGCTGACGATCTTTGTCGGCGGATTTATGACCGGACAGCTCGGAAATACGGGGCAAATGGCTCTGCAGCCGGGACAAAGCTCAAACGAGATCTATGATATGGTCGCGAATCTCGACCAATTAAATCAAGTCACCAAACGTCTGCCGTTTGAAATTATCTGCACCGATATTCAGCAGAAATTGATTAAAAAGGAAGAGTCAATTTCGGCAATGAACACGATTGACTGGCTCACGCGGATTCAAATTAAAGACGAAACAGGGACAACCGAGGCGGTCGTGCAAATGAATCGTCCGTTCGACTATCGCGGTTATCGTTTCTTTCAATCGAGTTTCGTTTCGGTCGGACGAGCGCGAAATATCAACGTACGGCTCACATCTGCCGACGGCGCGGCGACTGAGGACATCACGATTCCGCGCAACGGCACGACGGCGCTCGCCGACGGCACACAGATCAGATTCGTGGATTTTCGAGGGAATTTCAGCATCGGCAAGGAAAACCTGAATGAAGACACGAGCAATTATCCCAATCCGGCGGCGGTTTTGCAGATTACGCCCCCATCCGGAACGGCCCAAACTGCATACGCCTTCAATCCGCAAATGGCAGATATTCCAATCGCCAAAAAGCCGATTGCGGGCTACACATTTCAATTAATTGATTTTGAAAAGGTTGCCGACCAGCATATTCTCTCGGTTCAACGTGATCCGGGTTCAAATGTCGTCTATGTCGGATTTACACTATTGTTTTTAGCATTAGTGGCAGTGTTTTTCTTTTCTCACCAACGCGTTTGGGCGGTGGTCGAAAAGAATTCGGAAAATAATTTCACCGTAACCCTCGGCGGTCACACGACTCGCAATCAGACCCCTTTCGGCGAAAAGTTCACACGCTTCGCCCGAGACTTGCGAAGTTTATAAGTCTTTTAGGAGAACTAGGTTATGAAAGTGAAGAGACAAAAAATAAAGATCATTATTTTGGTATTAGTTGTAACGCTCGCGGTTATATCTTTTACTTCGGTTACTCGTTTTTCGCATCCGGCGATCGCGTCGGAAGGCGGTGCGCCAACCGCAAAAACTGGTGCTCCAGGCGAATTGACCTGCACGGATTGTCATTCCCAGAATAACGGCAACGGACAAATTTCTGTTATTGCCCCAACAAATTACACGCCCGGACAAACGTATCAAATTCAGGTGCAGCACACGACGACGGATCTGAGCCGCACGAACTGGGGCTTTGAGGTAATTCCGTTGACCGGAACCACAATGGCGGGAACTGTTGCCAATACGACGGCGAATACGCGAATCAGAGTCGCCACCACAAAAAGCTATGTCACGCAAACTTTAGCGGGAACTTTTCCGGGGCAGACAGGAAGCGCGATCTGGTCATTTAACTGGACCGCTCCGGCAACCAATGTCGGCAATGTAACTTTTTATGCGGCCGGAATCCAAGGCAACAATGATGGCTCCGAGAGCGGCGACCGGACGGTTCTTGCAACCCTTGTCGTTCAGCCGCAACCGGTTGTCGTTATTCATCACGGTTTTGCGGATTTTGACGGCGACGGTAAAGCTGATGCGAGCGCGTTTCGTCCGTCAAACGGAACCTGGTTTTTGAATCGTTCGACTGCCGGATTTACGGCTGCGCAGCTCGGAATTGCGACCGACAAGCTAACGCCGGCCGATTTTGACGGCGACGACAAAGCCGACATCGCCGTCTGGCGTGAAGCTCCGGCAACCGAAGCGGCTTTTTACATTTTGCAATCGTCAAATTCCACTCTTCGGATCGAACGATTCGGCCAAACCGGCGATAAACCAATTGCGGTCGGCGATTGGGACGGCGACGGCAAAGCCGATCCGGCAGTTTACCGCGATTCGGCAGTCGGCAGCCAGAGCTATTTTTACTATCGCGGATCGCTCAATAATCCGAGCGGAAATGTCACGTACGTTCCGTGGGGAATAACGGGCGACAAACCCGTGCGTGGCGATTTTGACGGCGACGGCAAAATAGACGCGGCGGTTTTCCGCAGTGGTGTTTGGTACATCAATCAGAGTTCCAACAATCAGCTTCGGACCGATTATTGGGGACTTGGAACCGACAAATTCGTTCCGGCGGATTATGACGGCGATAGCAAAACCGATCTGGCGGTTTTCCGCAATGGAGTTTGGTATATCAAACAAAGTTCAAACGGAGTTGCCGCTTATTACAACTGGGGCCTGGACACGGATGTTCTTGTGCCGGCCGATTACGACGGCGACGGCAAAACCGACGCGGCGGTCAATCGCGGCGGAATCTGGTATATCAGGCTGAGCAGCAGCGGAAATATGAGCGTACAAAATTTCGGCCTGGGTTCGGACGTACCCGTCCCAAGCGCGTTTGTGCAATAAATTTAATCAAAATTGGTCTTGCCGCCGGTATAATAGTCGGCGGCAAGATCAGGGGAATCAGTTTATGAGTCAGGAAATCTTAAATCAACCAATCTTAATTTC
The DNA here is from genome assembly GCA_031362765.1 of Acidobacteriota bacterium. Classification (GTDB taxonomy): domain Bacteria; phylum Acidobacteriota; class Blastocatellia; order Pyrinomonadales; family Pyrinomonadaceae; genus JAFDVJ01. Next base: position 6,452 of record JANLTD010001101.1, read on the forward strand.
AAGTGATGACGAAGCAAGCGAAACTTCTTCTTGGCAATCATTTATTCCGTTTGGGCTTGCCGTTTTTGGCTCAATCGCGTTTCTTATCATCAGAATTTATACGGGCGGCACGAATTTCATATCGGACGGCGCATTAATGATGCTGGCACTCGCCTGTTATCTGACCGCGGCGGTTTTTTACCTGACAAATCTTTACGCGCCTTCAAGCATTGCCGAGCGTTTGGGAATGTGGGGCGCCGGTTTGGGGGTCTTCTTTAACCTTTCGAGCTGGCTGTTTCGATGGGTCATCGCATATGAACGCGAACTCGATATTTTTATGAAACAGGGACGCGAGATGGCCGATATGCCGTGGGTTTTCCGCTATGTTCCGTTCGCCAATCTTTACGATTTGAGTTTGGCTTTTGCGTTTGGTGCGGGAATCACAACACTGCTTGTGATGCGGCGCGAACAATTTCGCATCGTTGCCGCGATGTCGCTTCCTTTGGCCGCGATCATTCTGACATTAGCGCGGTTTATCGGCGGCGAATTTATCGATCTGCCGCCCGTGCTTGATTCTTATTG
>JANLTD010001153.1:0-4123 GCA_031362765.1 Acidobacteriota bacterium
GGTTTCGACCGTTGGCGGTTGTGAAAACGGTTCCGGTTGTTGGTAGCAAAGAATTGTAATTGCCATCGAGAAAGTTCTTCAAATTCGTCACGTCAACATCAATCAAACTCATCACGCCCGCCTTCGGAACATTTGCTCCATAGGTTCCGCTCCAACTAAGATCATCGTTGTATAGTCCTTCGCGGGTATCGAACATCTCGATCGGGAATGGCACAACGCGGCGGAATTTAGTTGAATCGTCCACGGTTGCAGGAATTTTATTGCCGTTGCTGTCGCCCGAAAAACTCGACGTCGTGCCGTTATCAACACCTGTACAAGTTGTGTAAGCCGAAGTTGGGCATTCGTCCGCCAAAACGACATTATAAATATTGCCGTTCCAGGTATATGAAGTCATAAAATTGGTGTCGGCGGCGGTCACGGCAACGCCGGGCATAATAAATCTTTGAAGTTTAACGATCGAACGGCTGTCTCTGTTGCCGTAACCGCTGATGAAGAATTTCGTTGTTGAACTTTGCGTAATGGTCGGCGCTGATTCCGTGACGCCCAAACTCAAAACATCGGCGGTCACATCTTGCGTCTGAATCGTACTATCAACCGCATTAATCCCGACAAGTTCGATCTTGATCCAAACCTGTCTGCCTGAATTAAAAAAACGCTCGCCATTTATTTTGGTTACTGCATAACCATCGGTCATTTGAAGCGGTCTGTAACCTCGGGATTCGCCTAAATTCGGCTCGCTTCCGTCGCCCACCGTAGAACCGTCGAGCCTTATTCCGCAAGCGGTGGTAACAGCGCCGGTTCCACTTCCCGAGGCACAACCCGGAAGCTTTGCTTTGCTGTCTGAGAGCGAGATGCGCATTCCTTTTTTATTGGCATATCGTTCTTTACTGGTCGTGATCGAATCGGCTGATGCGGCCGTTACAGCAGTAACGCCTACTCCGTCATTGTATAAATCACCGACATTTTTTCCGCGTTTGATCAGTTCAACATAATCGAGCGGCGCACCAACGATCGTACTTGCAATCTTCAGCGGAAGATTTAGGGGTTTTTGCTCTGATAAAAGATTACCTTGAAACAAACCTTTGTTTGAACTCCAGGAAGAGTTTTTATAGACCGTCGGCATATCCGGATTCGACGAAAAAACAGGTGCGCCGGATGTTGGCGATTTCAACGCACTGCCCATTGTGTGAGTCAATTTGACGTAAGTTCCCGAACCATTTTTGATCCAAACGTTTTCGTTCCAGTTTGTCCACGGGCGGCCATTTCTGGCAACGTCGGTCATAACTTGTCCGACGGCCGAGACCCGGGAAGAAAAATACAGCCCGGTATTGGCCATCAAGAACATATTGCCGTTGGAATGAACGCGGCCGCCAAAGTCGAAACGAGGGCCGGGATGAAATTCCAGATCGTCATCGTAGAAAATTCCAAATTGAAAAATGGGCACGCGATTGTTGTAAAATTGCCGTCGTAAGGCAACCTGTACGCCATTTGTTTTGTCGGTGGCCGTCGTTTCAACTTGCCATTCATCACGCAGGGCGTTTAATCCTTGCAGGAGCTGCCCGCTCATGACGACGGTTTGAGTGGCTTTGGTTTGCGTGATGCGCTGTTCAAAATCGTAGGTTGCGTCAAATCCGGGCGGTTTGAGAGATTCGACGTGCAACAGGTCAGTCGGCGCGGGCGAGAGTTTTTCTTCAAAGATTTTATCGAAATTCCGAGTCATTACTTCAAGACTGCCCTGCGCCGCCGAAAATGCCCGCGATTCCGCCGCATCGTTTGATGTGGCGATAGTTTCATTTGTCGTGCGTGTCACGGCAAGCGCAACAAAAGCCGTCAGCAAAGTCAAAATTAACAATGCAATTACCATTGCCGAGCCTTCTTCACGTTCTTGCGACCAGAATTTTCTCATATTTCTACTCCTTACTAACCTGCGTCGTATTCTAAGTTTCTTGTGCTGAAAGTTCCGTTAAGCGTGATGCTTTCAGGTTTACCTGTTTGTTCGTCGTTTTCGGTCGCTTGAACCTTGATCGTGATAGTAATTTGTCTGACCAAATTAAAATCTGATGGCCGGTCATCAGCATTTCCGGCAATTCCGTCTAATCCGGAAGCCGGATTATCGGTTGTGCTTCCATCTTCCAAAACATATCGAACCTGAAAATTTTCGATGTTATAAGCGACGGGCATTTCCTGGACCTGCTCTGCGGCAAGTCCGCCGGTATTGTTTCCAAAGACTTGCCGAACAAGCGTTCCGTCGGCTTTTACCTTATATGCGAACCAGAAAAATCTTTTTATTGAAGCAACATAAGTTGTACAGTTTTCAGTGATTATGGTTGTGCATTTTTGCAAAATACTGACCCCTGTTCCGGTTCCATTGAGGGGTTGATTAATTCCGAGCGGATCACCCGGAGCAATGTCAATCGCACTCGAAGAAGGCAGGCCGGTTGCCATCACAGCTACCTGCGAACTGTCAGATTCGACCAAATATAAATCAAATCCGCGAGCATTTCGGGCATCGTTTGGTAAACTCTGGAGCCTCACGGTCGCCGGCGCGGCCGTTGCGGCCGAGGCATTATTTAATGAGATCACGTTTCCGCCGTTAAAATCGCTGTCGCGGTAGGAAAAAGAAATTATGTCGGTTCGGGCGGTAGAATCTGGATTTAAGATATCAACAAAAAGGTCATTACCTCCGACAATCGAGGTCAGTATGTCGCGTTGGCTATCGGCAAAAGTTGGAATACCGAGCCGCGTCGAAATAAAACCATCAGGCACGATGGCGCCGCTTTTGTTATAACTCAATCCAGCATTGAGCGCGTCTCGACCGATCAAGTGCATTGCTGCACGGGCATTTTTCAAAACATCTGAACGACGGCTGGCACGGTTTCGATCTATCAACCCGACTTGCAATAGTCCGTAAATTGTTCCGATGATAATCATAAAAACGGCCATTGAAACAATCATCTCAACAATTGAAAACCCGCTTTCGTTACCACTTTGCGACTTGGAATTTTTTATCATACTGGTTTACTCCGAATAATTGGTGATGATGGTCGAAACTGTTTGTTCACGTTGGAGTTGGTTTATGTTGTATCGAACTGTTATATCTATGCGGCGGCGTGATATGGCGTGCGGCGGTGTCGGTCGCTCGGCATCCTGCAGATCAGTAATAACGATTCGTCGTTCGAATCCTTTAAGAACTTCGCTTGTATTATCAGGTCTTCCGGCAACCTGACAATTTCCGCCGCCCGGACAAGCATCGTCCGCTGTTCCCGCCACGCCGTCCCATCCCATTTCATCTCGAATCGGACAAAAACCGACCAGGAAAACTCCCTGCGATGTCCCTCCCGAATCCGGATTGCTTCCGATATTTCCAATCGAATCCCAACCTGAAATTGCACCCGTTTTCGCAATATCCCTCGCCGAAAAAATGGATTCAATAGTTGAAAGAGCGATTTGTTTCGAGATGATTTGTTTTTCGGTTTCATATGAACGCACAAGGTTGGCTGTCAATGCCGCCGCCGATGCCAGAATTCCGACCATTAAAATGACGAGTGCGATCATTACGTCAATATATGAAAATCCGTGTTCTTTTGGTTTTTTGATCATCAATCAATTTCTCCCGAAGTAAAGGAATGTCTGAAGATTGTTATGGAATCGAATTAGAATTTGAGCCGCCGGTCTGGCCCCCGTAAATACTCGAACGGCGCGAATCTTTCCATTTATTTGCATCGGGCACGCTGCGGTTATATTCCCAAACTCTGACCGAACCGGTCGCCCCGATGACCGTTATGGCGCGCGCAATTTCCGATTCATAAGCATTATCCTTTTTCGGCGACCATACAAAGATCGTCATACCTGTGCTGAAAGCGCCTGAACCAATAGAGTCGGTTCCCTCATTGACAACGGTGCCGTTTCGCAAAAATCTCAATGTGCAGACATTATGCGACAAACTCGACGGGTAGATGCTCGACTTAAATTGAGCAATCGGAACCGGCATTATTTCAGGGGGACTCGTGGAAATGTCGGGCGGACGCGAATTTAATTTAACCTCCGATTGCGGGAGCAGCACTGATGAACTGATGACCCGGTCATCGCTCGGCGTGTTCGATTGATTTTCATCAATCAGGCG
>JANLTD010001245.1:0-2021 GCA_031362765.1 Acidobacteriota bacterium
GGAAAACTTTTGGTGGAAAGCGAGATCGGCAAGGGAAGTAAGTTCACGATTGAATTGAGTTCAGAGTCCCGCCTTTAGGCGGCGCTTATTCACTAAGAGAAATTGCCGCCTGAAGGCGGAACTCTGAACATTTTTATGAAAATATTATTAGTCGAAGATGAAGCAGGCTTGATTTTGACACTGACCGACCGTTTGGAGGCGGAAGGTTTTACCGTCAAATCGGCAACTGACGGCGAAAGCGGTTTCAATATTGCTTCGTCGGAAAGTTTTGATCTGATAATTCTTGACGTCATGCTGCCCCGTAAAAACGGCTATGATGTGTGCCGCGACCTGCGCCAGAAATCAATCAATACACCGATTCTGATGCTTACGGCGAAAGGCGAAACGATAGACAAAGTTCTTGGCTTAAAGCTCGGCGCAGACGATTATCTGACAAAACCTTTTGAAGTGATCGAACTTCTCGCGCGCATTGAGGCACTTCTCAGGCGTGTGCCCCAAAGTCAAAAGAATTCGCCCGATTCATTTAGTTTCGGTACGGTCGAGATAGATTTCAAACGCGCCGAAGTCATCAAAAACTCGCAACCGGTTGATCTTTCGGCAATGGAATTCAAATTGCTTCAATATTTGATCGAAAATCGCGGCGCGGTTCATTCACGCAATCAATTGCTGGACGAAGTTTGGGGCTACGACGCGATGCCCTCGACGCGAACGGTGGACGTTCACGTCGCCTGGCTGCGGCAGAAGCTCGAAGAAAATCCGAAATATCCGCAATTTATTCAAACCGTCCACGGATTCGGTTACAAGTTCAACCCTTGATTCGATCATTGACCAACTAATTTTCCGATTTGCCGATGTTTGAATTCGTCGCTGTCAGAGTAACGTTTGTCGGCGCGGCATTGACCGTAAAATTCAGCGGGGCAAAGGTTAAGCCTTTAGACGTAGCGTTTAACGTATAGTTTGCGCCGAATGGTACGCCGTTGAATGTGAAATTGCCAAAAGTGTTGGCTTTGGTATAGACCGTCACGTTGCTCGGATTGGTCAATCTGACGATCGCACCTCTGACCGCATTGCCCGAAGCATCGAGCACTTTGCCGTTGACGGCAACATTTGCGCCGTTGCCTGAAACGTTAAGCGAATAATTGATGGTTGTTGAATTTGTATTATTCGTCACCTGCACTACCGAATTATATGTTCCCAATTGATTTGAAGTACCGCCAAGGACAGCTGAACTCGCCCCTGTTGTGAGTAAAATTCCGCCAAAGCTTCCGCTGTTCAAGAAAAAGCCAAAACCAATGTAGTTGTTGGCAAGCGTGAAAGTATAAGCCTGACTCAAGGTAGCGGCAGGCAGCATCGCAACATAATTCGGATTTGCTTCAAAAGCGCCGATGTCAACCGTCGTGTTGAATGGGCGCGCCGCGCCGCGCTGGTCGCTTGAAACAGCGGTCGGCGGATTGTCGGTCGCGCAGGATAAACTAAGGACGCAGTTTTGTCCGGCGTCGAGTGCGGGCGAGCCTCCGAGAAGCGCGTATGAATTGCCGATCCCGCCGTAAAAACCGAACGGAGCCAGAATTGGGTTCGTGTTTTGCAGATCCGTGCCGACCCAACCCGTCGAAGTTCCGACATTACCGATGATATTATTGCCAAGCGAGGTGACGATGCCCGTCACGTCGGGTGAAGCCGCGATGCCGTTATTGCCGGCGACGATCGAGTTGCGGATATTGATCGGCGTCGTACTGTTTTTATGAATTCCGCCATTATTGGTCGAAGTGTTCTGCGAAATGGTCGAATTCGTAATATTCAAAATCGTCCCGTTAAAAAATATCGCGCCGCCCGACCCGCCGACCGCATTGTTTCCCGAAAAGGTCGAATTGACGATATTGACCGTTCCGTTCGCCTGCACGGCGCCGCCGCCCGTTCCGGTCGAGTTACAGGTGTTGCCATAGATCGACGAATTGTAAATATTGGTTGTGTTTCCGGCAAAATTCTGTAGCGCGCCGCCCGAACCGGTCGCGGTGTTGCCG
>JANLTD010001249.1:0-2459 GCA_031362765.1 Acidobacteriota bacterium
GGGCAACAATAAAAAACCATTAAAGCCAGTATCTAAAACGCATTCAATCTGTGCACCGTTTGACAATTCAATCGTCAGAATAGTTTCTAAATTTTCAGTTACGAAACCTTTTTCCTGAGCCACGAGCCTCCGATTTTATGCGCATATTTGTAACCGATTCTCCCAAAATAGAACTTACTTTCCGGCAATTCCGCACGAGCTTTTAACATTACCTGTACTTCGTCTTTGTCCACGAAATATCTGCCTAAATAAGGTTCAACTGCCACAAATTCGCCATTGTTTTTGGGTTCGAGAATCGCCTTTAGATTTTCTTCGTAAAACTTTTTGCCCAATGTAACTAAATCGTCTTTTACTTCAACTGACATTGCAAGTCCTCCTTACATTGTTTCACACTTGAAACATAAATTGTAAATGATAAAAGGTTTGAGGGCAACGATAAAACCTGATTTCGGCATCTTTAGGACTGCGAACTTTTTCACAAACCGAAATTAAGGTTATAATTTCAATAGTCAAAATGAAGGTTGATAAAATATCGGAACTGACAACTAATCGCTTGAGTATTTATCTGCGCTGTTTGAATGAACTGACGGCGCAGGGCGTGCGCACCGTTTCGTCCGAAGGTTTGGCGAAGAAATTTCATTTGAACTCGGCGCAGATCCGCAAAGATCTGGCGTATTTCGGCGAATTCGGCGTGCGCGGAGTCGGTTATTACATCGAAGATCTGCGCAAGCAAATAACGAAAATTCTCGGACTCGATAAAAAGCACAGCGTCGCCATTATCGGCGCGGGCCGCTTGGGCGCGGCACTCGCGGATTATTATGGTTTTGCCCAATCGAATTTCACGGTTGCCGCGCTTTTTGATGCCGATCCGGAGAAGATCGGGCAAAAAGTCGGCGGTATCGAAATTTTCGATATTAAGAGTTTCGCAGAAGTAGCCGGAAGGTATAAGATAGATGTAGCGGTGATCGCCGTTCCGGCGGATTTTGCGCAGGAAGTCTTGGAACAGCTTACGAAGTCGGGCATCAAAGCCGTTATGAATTTTGCACCGATTCCTTTGCGCGGAATCGGCGATGTCAAGATCAAAAGTGTTGATCTGACGATTTCACTCGAAAGTTTGTCATATTTTTTGGCAAAGGCCGGAAATCAACAAGGCAAGAAAGTGAAACCAAATAAGGCGAAAAACCGAATTGAGAAATAGGGAATATTTCGCTATTGGACTTTTTTTAATAATTGAGGCATTAAAGATTTTAAGAGGTAGTTTTTTATGTGTGGTGTTAAATCAGTAGTTAAAAGAATCGCTCCGTTTTTTATAACTTTCGCGGTCGGACTTTTTATCGCCAGTTTCTTTGTTTCGGTCGCTGCGCCGAACTTTCAATTCCGGCGCGGTTTCAACAAACATCGCGAAATGGATCGCCAAATGCAATCCGAAAATCAACGGTTGCGCGATGAAAACGAGCGTTTGAGAAATCGTCTGGCGGATATGGAAAAACGCGATTGGGTTCTTGATTCCGATCTTGACGTTCCGCCGCCGCCGATCGGGCCAAAGACTGCGCCAAAGGTGAATATGGATGTCAATGAAATACCGACATTGCCGATGAAAACCGTGGCGTCTAAACAGCGATAGGTTTCGAGCGACAAAAATTTCTAACCACAGATCAACCGATGAAGATTTTCTTCGTTTGTGTTAATCTGTGGTTTAGTTTTTGGCGGAGGAAATAAAAGATGCGCGGTGAAACCTTTTGGAAAAGAGTAATTGTTTTTTGTTTGACTTTCGGGCTCGGAGTTTTTGTTTCAAATGCTTTTATCTCAAAAGAGTTGCCATCTGAAAATCAAAAATCAGTGAACAATTCAGTTTCAAACGAAAAGAATTGTGTTCCGGTTGACACCAGCTTGAAATACGAGAATTTGACCGGCAGAGATAAAACCGATTCAATTGCAATTAATGAAATTCCGAAATTGGAAGTCAAGAAAACGGAAACCGACACAAAGGCTTTGAAGGAAAATCAAGTAAAACAAAAGAACATTGCCAAGCCGAAGAATCAACTTTATAATCCGTCGAAGGATTCCGCCGAATATAAAATTTTGCTTCACAGAGAACAATGTTTTGAAGTTCAAGGTCAAAAATAGATTTTTATGAGTTTTGACGATTTTTGGAAAAGATTTGTGTCATTTGGTCTGGCGTTCGCGCTCGGTTTGTTGGCAGCGGCTTTTTTGTATAAAACGGATTTTACGAATATTTTCAGAAAAGAATTCAAACCTGCGCCCAAAATTATTTCTTCAAAAAATAATGGTGTAGGTTCAAGCGGTTGTTGCGATACCGGCGATTACATCGAGGATTCGAAGAAAAAAACGGCTGAAATTTCGATTTCAAAAGATCAGGGTGTCAAAATAGTTTCAAAACCGAGAGCCAATTACACCGACGAAGCAAGATTGAATCAAGTTCAGGGAAAAGTCGTTTT
>JANLTD010000940.1:0-2231 GCA_031362765.1 Acidobacteriota bacterium
GTCAACATTTCTGCCGCGCAAAATTGCGATTATTCGGCAAAGAGCAACGCGAGTTGGATCTCCGTTTCAAGTCCGAATATGTTGAGCGGAAACGGAACCGTGACGTTTCGCGTCGCGACAAGTCCGAAGATTTCGCGGATCGGGACGATCAAGGTCGGGGATCAGATTTTGACGATCACCCAGTCACGAAATTAATTTTTAATAAAATTTCGGAGGTTTTCCAACTTTATTTAGTTTGAGAGCGTCTAAAAACGCAGGACAAGACGCAAAGGAAAAAGTAAAAAGTCGTTTTCGACTGAGAATTTCTGTCAAATATCTTGCATTTAGTTTGTCTAAAGTAGTATATTTGTAATTCCTATAGTCTTTGGCGTGACTTTTGCCAAAACCTTTGCGACAATTTCAGTTTAGTTTTAAGGATAACAAAAGATGAAAAGTATTTTGACCAAAAGCGGCAGATTTAGCGTGTTTTTTGCCCTTGTAGTTTTTCTCGTAGCGTCGGTTTCAGGACAAGTTAAATTGCGTCGGGCACTTGATTTTGATAATGACGGCAAAGCTGATTTTTCGGTTTTCCGCCCGAGCAATAATGTTTGGTACGTCAACAAGTCGGCTGGCGGGTTTTTGTTTCAACAATTTGGTTTGGCAAATTCCGACTATATGGCGCCGGGCGATTTCGATGGTGATTTGAAAGCCGACATTTCGGTCTGGCGCGATACTGATGGCGTTTGGTATCGCTTAAATAGCACTAACAATACCTTTGTCGCTATTAATTTCGGGCTCACCGGCGATGAACCGGTCGGCAGAGATTATGATGGCGACGGCAAGACAGATCTTGCAGTCGTGCGCCGCACAAACGGCGCGATGATCTGGTATGTTCTCAGAAGTTCGGATGGCGGTTTTGTCTCTTACCAATTCGGACTTTCAACCGACTACACGGCTTGCGGCGACTATGACGGCGACGGCAAATTCGATTTCGCCATTCAACGTCCCGGCGCAACTGCCGCCGCACAGTCAACTTTCTACATTCAACGAAGCACAGATGGCGGATTTTCCATCTTAAATTGGGGTTTGAGCAATGATTTGGTCGTTCCCGGCGATTATGACGGCGACGGCAAAACCGACGTGGCGGTTGTCCGCGAAGGCGCGACCCCGACCTCCAATTTGGTTTGGTATATTTTGCGAAGCACCGACGGCGGACTGACGGCTGTCACTTACGGGATCACGGGTTCCGATTTGAACGCCCAAAACGACTATGACGGCGACGGTAAATGTGACCTTGCCGTTTGGCGCGATTCAAACGGCAGTTTCTATGTCTTGAGAAGTTCTGACGGTGTTTTGGCAGTTGTTCAATGGGGACAGGCGAGCGACTTTCCGATTGCCGCCTACGACACCCATTAATTCTTGCTGATGGTCAAATTTGAAAGGTTGAAGACTTTTGCGGTCTTCAACCTTTTTGTTTGTTTCTGCGATTTATAGTAATTTGGTATCTGATTAGGTCTTTGGCTGTTGGACTTTGGTTTTTTGTTCTATTCAATGTCAAACCGATGATTTTCAATCAAGATGCGCGTAAAAATAAGCGGGCGTAGTGAGAAATTCATTGCCAATTCGGCAATTTCTTACAAAAACCAAAGACCAAAGACCTTAACAATTAAGTAACTTGGTTGTAACCAAATGAATAATCTTTCAGAGATCATCAGACAAAAATTTCCGAATAAGACAATTGTCATCGTCGGTGATCTGGTCGCGGATCAATTCTTACGCGGCACGATCTCGCGTGTTTCTCGCGAAGCGCCTGTTTTTATTTTGCGGCACGATGAGACCGAAACCCTGGCGGGCGGCGCGGCAAATGCGGCAACCAATGTCGCATCGCTTAGCGGTCACGCCGTTCTTGTCGGCATTGTCGGCAAAGATATTAACGGAAACGCGCTCCTTGATAAATTGAAGGCCTCAAAAGTTAATTGCGATTTTGTTCTTGCGTCGGATAAATTTGCGACCACGACAAAGGTGCGCGTGCTCGCCGGACAACATTATGCTCCGCGCCAGCAAGTAATTCGGATTGACTATGAAAATCAGCAAACGATTGATGCCGAAACATTAAGGGAATTAAAAACAAACCTCATCAAAGCTGGTGAAAACGCGGACGCGATAATAATTTCCGATTACAACTACGGCGTCGCAAATAAAGCGATCACCGATTTAGCGCAAGAAATCGCCGCCAAAAAAAATATTCCGCT
>JANLTD010001262.1:0-1557 GCA_031362765.1 Acidobacteriota bacterium
TTTCGGTTTTTTGATCAAACGCGCCGCGAGCATCGGCGTCAACGTGAACGAAACGATCAGCGAAACACCGACCGCAAACGAAGCCGTCAAACCAAAACTTGACATAAAGCGTCCGACAATGCCCTGCATAAACCCGATCGGGATAAAAACCGCCATCAGTGAAAGCGTCGTCGCGAGCACCGCAAGACCGATCTCGCGCGTTCCCTCGATCGCTGCCTGAAACGGATCCATTCCTTTTTCTTCAACGTAGCGGTAAATGTTTTCAAGCACGACGATCGCATCGTCAATCACGATGCCGACCATCAATGTTAAGCTGAGCATCGTGATCGAATTGAGCGTGTAACCCATCGCATACATCAGTGCAAACGTCGAAATGATCGAGGTCGGAATTGCCAGCGCGGCGATAAATGTCGTGCGGATATTCCAAAGGAATAAAAACACGACGATCGCTGCCAGAATTCCGCCGACGATCAGATGTTCTTCGATTGAATTAAGCGAATTTTGAATAAAGATCGAGTTATCACCGATGATCTGAACGCGGAAATCTTCCGGTAAAGTCGTTTTGATCTCTTCGAGCCGTTCTTTGACCGCGCGCGCGGCGGCAACCGTATTTTGTCCCGACTGTTTCGAAACGATCAGCGTGACGGCCGGCTGACCATTGAGCAGCGCTTGTGAGCGAACTTCTTCGGCGCCGTCTTCGACATAGCCTAAGTCTTTGACTCTGACCTGATAGTTGCCGCGTGTAGCAACAATAATATCGGCAAATTCCTCGGGCTTTTTGATTTTACCAAGCGTCCGGACGCTGGTTTCTTTTTGTCCTTCATCCAATCGGCCGCTCGGGAATTCGATATTTTGCAGACGCAGAGCCGTTGTGATCTCAGCCGGCGTGACGTTGTATGAACGCATCTTGTCCGGATCAACCCAAACGTTTATCTGTCGTTCGCGTCCGCCGATGATCGAGATCTGACCGACGCCGCTGACCGATTCGATGCGTTCCTTGATCTTTGTTTTGGCGGTTTCCGTGACTTCGCGTAAATTGCGCGGCGCGGAAACGACTATCCGCAAAACCGGCGCCGCATCCGTATCAAGCTTTTGCACCGTCGGTTGATCGGCCGTATCAGGAAGGCGCGGAATAACGGTCTGGACTCGGTTTTCGACTTCCTGCGCGGCGACGTTGACGTCTTTTTCGAGGACAAACTGGACGAAAACCTGCGAAATTCCTTCGACCGAACTCGAACGCAATTCGTCAATTCCGCTGATCGTATTAACGGCTTCCTCGATCTTTTCCGTAACATCGGTTTCGATCTCCTGCGGCGACGCGCCCGGATTGACAACCGTGACCGTGATGGTCGGAAAATCAATTTTCGGAAACAGATCAACGCCCAGACTAAAAAACGAAAATGCCCCGACCGTCACCAGCGACAAAACCAACATCGTCGCAAAGACCGGACGCTTCACACAAACTTCTGCTAACCATTGCATAATCTTTTAGTAGAGAGTGAAGAGCGGATAGTGGAGAAACGCGGAGTTTTACTCTCCACTCTCCACTCTCTACTC
>JANLTD010001284.1:0-2121 GCA_031362765.1 Acidobacteriota bacterium
CAAAAAACGAGATCGAGCCGGTCGTCGTGAAAATCAAAAGCACGCCCATCAAAACGCCCCAATCGCCGATGCGGTTCATCACAAACGCTTTTTTCGCGGCTTTTCGCGCTTCGTCTTTTTTGATGTAGTAGCCGATCAAAAGGTAAGAACACAGCCCGACACCTTCCCAACCGACGAACATCAGCAGAAAATTATCCGCCAGGACGAGCGTCAGCATCGAAAACATAAACAGATTCAAATACGCGAAAAAGCGGTAAAAGCCCTTATCGCCGTGCATATAACCCGTCGCAAAAACGTGGATCAGCAACCCGACAAACGTAATAAAACAGGCGTAAATCCCGCTCAATCGATCCATTCCGAGTCCAAAATCGGCGCGAAATGAGCCAACCTGAATCCACGTCCAAAGCTGGTCAAGCACCGGTTTTTCAGCCGTCAGCGCGCCATTGTGTCCAAACGCGATCATAAACGCGACGACACACGAAACACCGACCGCCGAACAAGCAACGATGCCGCTGAACAGTTCGTTCTTCAAGCGTCCGCCGATCAGCCAGTTGATCACTGCGCCGACGAGCGGCGCGAAAATTATTAGACTTAAAAAATTGTTTTCAGTCATTTTTATAAATTTAGCTTAAAAAGCCGCAAATCTTCCGTTTTTGTAAATATGAATGCCGCCCGTATCAGACGCACAAGGTCCATCAAACGGAGCATCGTTTTTCAAAGTTATAGAAGATGGATTTTCTTCTCCGACATCGCCGGTTATATATTTTTCACCTTTCCGGAAGGCGCTTAGTCCTGTATTGATAATGTCTGCGGCGGCAATTGAATGTAAAATATGATTTTCGTAACGATTGTTTCGCGCAAGGAAGGCTAACACATACCCTTTGCTTCCTTTAACAATTTTTACGGTATAATCAATTTCCCCATCGCCGTCAAAATCGCCGCTGACAATCGCCCGCCGGAATTCAGTTGAACAAAGATCTGAGGTGGAAGCTAATTTCCAACCTCGATAGGTTAAGTTTAGATACGTTTTGATCTTGGTTGGCACGGTTATTTCATTATCGGTTTTCACTTCGGTTTCAACTTGCGGCTGTTGCTTTTGGATTATCTGTTGAAGCTGCTCGTCGGAAACCTTTGGAATCTCGAAATCTTCGGCTATCTCAACCGGATTGTTTGCTAAGATCTCATCAATAACTTTCTTTTCCTTTTCTGTTTCAAGTTTGGAACGGACAAAATCCTTGATCGGCATTTCGCGCGCCGCCGGATTATCAGGGTCTTTCACCATTGTCGAAAAAAGAATCTGGCGAACATCGTAACTTGGTTTCATCACACCGTTTTCGTCCTTTATTTCGCCCTTCTTGATAAGTTTGATAATGTGATAACCATAATTTGTTTCGACCAGTTGAGGATAAATTTGTCCCGGTTTGAGTGATAGAGCCGCTTTCTCAAATTCGGGTAAAAACTGTCCGGCGGCGACATTTTGATAAAGTCCGTCGAAATCTTTGCTTCCCTGATCCTCGTTGAATTGTTTCGCCAATCTTATAAAGTTTTCACCGGATTTAGCACGTTGCAAAATTTTATTGCCTTTTGCTTTTTGAACGTTTGTGTCAAATTCAGGTTGTTTGGCGATGTAATTTTGCAAATCTTCATCGGTAATTTTTGTTTTATCAGCCAATATTCTTTCAGAATAAATTCTTGAAAGAAATTGTGCTTTTTGAAGTTTTATCGAAAATCCAAGTTTGCTCCAAAATTCCTTTGGCAATTCGTTAGATTTTCGATTTGCCTCTTTATAATAAATCTGCGTTTTGGCAAAATGAGCTTTTGCTTGTTTAATGTCTTCTTGGGAAAACTCAGAATCGTCTTTGATTTGCCCGTTTTCTTTTGCCAATTTGGTTTTTCCGCTGAGATATTTTTCAAATTCAGTTTCATTGCCTGCGATCGCATAGAATTCCTTGATTTGAGCTTCACTGATTAAACTGAAAAGCGGCATCGGATTTTTATTTATTTCACGGTCATAAGCTGCGGCAGTTTGTTCAATGACGAAGTTCGCAAGCTCTTGTTTTACGTTGTAACCTTCCCCAAAACTTTCCTTGATAGATTGACACGCAATTGCAAACAGTACTT
>JANLTD010001293.1:0-2000 GCA_031362765.1 Acidobacteriota bacterium
AACCGCCGAGTACAAAATTTTGCATTTCGCAACACATGGTTATGTTAACGAAGAACATCCGGAGCTTTCCGGAATCGTCTTGTCGCGGTTTAACGAAAAAGGTCAAAAATTAACTGAATTTTTTAGGATTCAGGATATTTACGCACTTGATCTGAATGCCGATCTGGTTGTTTTGAGCGCATGCGAAACAGGCATTGGCAAAGAGGTCAAAGGCGAGGGCTTGATGAGTTTGAACAATGCTTTTTTACAGACCGGCGCAAAGACCGTAATGGCGAGTCTCTGGAAGGTTGAGGACGGCGCGACGCTCGAATTGATGAAAAATTTTTACGGCGCGATGAAAAACGAAAATCTGACACCTTCGCAAGCTTTGCGCCAAGCACAGATTAAACTGCGTCAGAACCCGCAGTATCAATCGCCGTTTTACTGGGCGGCTTTTACCGTTCAGGGTGATTTTCGAAATGTCCCGAAATTATCGAACGATTCCCGAAATTGGGTTTATCTTTCGGCTTTAATTCCGTTTGGATTGATTGGGATCTATTTATTTCGGAAAAGAAAATCATTCAACCGCAAACCCGTAAGTAAAAGCTGAATCTTTGTTGGCAGCGTCAATAAGTTTGATCTGAAAATTGCCTTTCGGCAAAACCGTTTTCGGAAGCAGAGCTTTTATTTCCTGTCCGTTCTGATTTTGATAAATACGCAGTTTGTTTTGCCTGAAAATAGTTTGTCCGTCTTTGAGGAGCTCAAGGTTTAAGACAGTTTCTTTTGTTGTGCCGGGCGGCAAAGCAAGTCGAAACAGGACGCTTTCGGTCAGGCCGCCGCCTGTTAGTTTTGCGGCTGAATTAGTGTCGCGCAAAGTTCCGGCAATCAAACTTTTGTTCGTCAGATTTGCGGTTTCCGCCGGATCGCCCAGATCTTTTTGATTGAGCGCGGCATATTCTTGCTCAACCAAGGTCAAACCGTTACTGGCATCAAACAGAAAAACGCGCCACGCGATCGTACCGATCACCAAAATTATCAAAACGGCCGCGAGCGGGCGCAAATTCAGCGCGAAAAAATTCCTGAGCGATTCAAAAAAGTTAGCCGACTTTTTTCCGCCGGTTTCCTCTTTGGCGGGTTTTGCATCGCGGCTTTGTGCATATTGTTTGAGCAGCGCCGTTTCTTGCAATAATTCGATCCTTTCCGGCGTGGTCAGAAAATTCGCGTAAAAAAACTCCGTTTCCGCCGCCGACAAAGCGCCTTCGAGAAAATCTTCGATCAGTTCTTCTTCGGCAAACAGCATTTTCCCTTCAAAATCCTGGTCCGCGATTATTTGTAAGCTGATATCGTCCGCATCTTTCTCAGCCAGATCATCAAGCAAGAACTTTTTTAATTTTGTGGTTTCAACCGGCATACTCTATTTAAAAACCCTTTCTATAGTATTTATGGAAAAAAACCGCGTTTCCTGACAGCTTTTTTACGATTATCTTTTCATCAGGCAATTTTTCAGACATTCGCGCAGCACATTTCTCATCCGCGAAACTCTTGAATGAAGCAATTCCAGACTGATATTTTGCTCTTCGGCGAGTTTTTTTCGCAATTGTCTTTTTTCGCCCTTAACGCTGCTGTAATAATCAAGCATAAGTTCGCGCATTGGCGGCGTTTCTTTTGCCAGACAAGTTTCCAGACATTCGATTTCGGGTGTTTTTTCTTCTTCCAACCGTTTCAGCCGCTGCTTTATCAAACGGCTCAATTCATTATCTTTTTCAACCTGCTTTTTTCTTTTTGCGTATTCTTCGCGAAAAACCAGCGATGCAAACGAATAAAAGTAATTTGTTTTATTTAATTTATCGTCAAACTCGACGATCGAAATTTTCCGCGCCACCCGATTAAATGTTTCATCCGTCAAAGATTCCGGATCAACACAACCCCGAAAGCTAAAATATCTTATCAGCCCTTGCCGAATTTTTTCATAAAGTACGGCGGCTTCGTCGGCTTGAGCGCCTTCGCACCCTCGGGGATGT
>JANLTD010001300.1:0-9081 GCA_031362765.1 Acidobacteriota bacterium
GTGGTGACGTTGAATAAAACCAAAGACCAAAGACCAAAAACGTAATCGGTTACATAAATTTTGAGTTTACGAACAACTTTTTCAGTTTGACCCGCCGCCGGAGCCGAGTCCGTAACCCTCGCGCTCGGTGCTTTCCATTACAACAGTTTTTCGTGGAGAAAGTTTTTTCAAGCCCAAATTCTTCCGCAGCTTTTCAGCAACATTCGGATCTATTTCGAGCAGTTTTTTATATTCCTTCATAACATCTTCCGTCGTTCCGATCTTGTTCAGACAAACGGCGTATTCGTAATGCGCGTCCGCATCAGACGGTTGGATCTCGACGGCCGTGCGAAAAGCCGATACCGCCGAATAATACTGAGTCAATCCTTTATAAGCCTGTCCGAGATTAAATTGTGCTTCAAACGATTTCGGCGTATCTTTTGTGATATCGCTGAACATTCGGCGCGCATCTTCGAAATAACTCATTTTCAGATAATTTATTCCGATCGAAAATTTCGTGTCCGCGTTGTTTGAATCAAGAAGTAGCGAACGATTCAGATACTCAAGCGATTCCTGATGTTTCTTTTGTTCATAAAGCGCATCGCCCAATTTGTTGAGAATGCGCGTGTCGTTGGGCGCAAGCTTTAAGGCAAGCCGCAATCTTTGCTCGGCTTTTTTGTAATTCTTTTCGTCGTTGACGATTTTCGCGGCGCGTTCAAGCAACTGCTCGGCGCCCGAACTCTTTTGCGAATCCGACAAGGCGGCGATTTCTTTGTCGGTCAGATTGTCGGGAACCGTATAGCCATAAATATTGACAGGTGCCGTATTAGTTGACACTTTTCCCGGACCTGAAACTCTTGAATTTGAAGCAGAGCCGCCGCCTGAACTGCTGCTTTTTGGATAATACGCTGTCGAAGATCTTGTGCTTGAAAAAGCATTTCCAAACATCGGAACCAGCGTCGTGATCAGAATCAAAACGACGATCGGCAGCGCGACATTGCCGACCGCCGACAAATCGCTTTCACTTTGGGCGAGCTGTCGCGCAGCCGCTTCGGCCTTGGCTGAAAGAAGCTGTTGGCGTTGCCGGAACATCGTCGAACCCGAACGCAGCCCGACGAGCAGATTTTCGATCTCGCGTTCGATCCGTCCGCGTTTCTCGGCAAAGTCGCCCGTCAACCGTTTTTGCTCGCCCTCGGGTATTTCGGTTTTGGGATCATATTCAAAACCGCGTTCCAGATCCTTGCGCCATTCGACGACTTTTGATTTAATTTCTTCGTCGATCGGCGGCGGCGAATTCAGACGCCTGGCGTTAACGTCGGCCGCCGTCCGAATGCCGTAGCTTTTCAGCAAATCGAGTTTTCTATTGCCAACGCCCGCAATCCGCGCATCGCCGATCTTGAACGAGGAAAGATAAACTTCAAGTTTGTATTGAAAAACCTCGTCGTGCAGAAGTTTGACCTTTTCGCGGCTTTGCTGCTGCAGCGTTTGATGCTCCGAGATTCTTTGTTGGATCAGCGAAAGGTCGCTGTTAAACTGCGGAACAATGTCGGCGGCAGACCATTCGTTTTCGAGCTGATTCCAATCCTGACGCGTTTTTTCGAGGCGCGCTTCCCAATCACCTTTGTTGTTTTTGTTCGAGTTGTTGAGCGTCACGATCAAACCGGTCATCAAAATTGCGCCGATAAAAAAACCAACGCCGGCGCCGGCGATCGCCGTCAGAAAGACCACGATGCAGAATTGTAAAATGGCGAGCATTATAAATCGTGAAAAATTTGAGCCTCGCACTTTTGCAGCCTCAGGCGACGGCGGCGGCAGTGCGAGCGGTCTCGGCGGTTTAGCGGGCAGATTCTGTGGAATAGCGAGACTTGAAACCAGATTTTCGACCGTGAAAATATTGAATTGTTCATCGCCCGCCGCACCGTTCGGGCTGACGAACGGAAAGAGCATCAAACCCGTTTTTGATTCGAGCTCGCACCACGGACAGGCGCGCAGAGTTTCAAAATAAAAATGTCCGATGTGCAAGCCGCATTGTTTGAGCGAATCCGACAGATCTTCCAATGCCTCGATCCATTCACGCGGTTCGGGACGCTTTAATGTCAGAAAAGCGCGTTCGAACATCGTTGCCAAACGCGGCGTCACGGCGGACAGCGAAAGCGTTCCGGGCGGTTGTTTGACGTTGCGCGAAATTGCTCTTTGGCCGTAAGCAAAGCGCTGTTCACGAATGCAGTCTTCGAGCGATTTGTCTTCGCTGCCGAGATAATTTCCCGCAAACGGATGCCGCCCGAGGAAAAGCAATTGGAAAATAATGACGGCCAGACCGAAATTATCGTGCATCGGAATTCTTTCGACCTCGCCCAGGTCAACGCCTTGCAGCTCGGGCGCGAGATGTGTCCCGACACCAACTTCGCAGCGATAACGAAAATCACCGCGGCTGATGCTGTAGCTGTCGCAGTCAATCAATTTCACGGTTCCGTCTTTCAGAACGACGCAATTGCCGTGATTGACATCGCCCATCACGTGTTGGTTTTTGTGCAGATTGTAAAAGGCGCGGGCGACATTCGCTGCCGTGTGGACGAGAAACTGCCACGTTGCTTCGGGAAAATGGACGCGGCGGCTTTTTAAGCTGTAGAGTTCGTGAATTTCTTTCGCTCGGACATTCGGCATCAGAAAACCGACCGTTTTGCCGTTCGGCGCATCGTGCAGAGTGTCAACGATCCACGCCGCAACTTTGAGTAGCTGAGCGTTTTTGTTTTCCGCCATCCAGCGAAGTTTTCCGGTCTTTTCGTCGTCAACGGGAGCATGATAGATCTTTGCAACGAGCGACAGGTCGTTCGGACAGAAGAAGACCGTTCCCTCGCCGCCGCGCCCGATTTGATCGGTTAGAACGTAAGATTGACCGTGACTGTCGTAAAATGTCGGCATAGCTTTTTTAGTTCCAAGTTCCAAGTTCCAAGTTCCAAGTTCCAAGTTCCAAGTTCCAAGTTTCAGGTTTTAGGTTCCGGGTTCAAGTTTCAGGTGGAATTCGGCTTTTAACTTGGAACCTGGAACTTGGAACTTGGAACTCAACCAATGCCCGAAACCGTTTTCGCCGCAGAGGCACGCGAAGCCAGAATAATTGTTTTGTCATCGTCGGTTTTCTCGTTGATCTTCGGCGACGCGAGAAAATTTTCGAGCTTTTCGTTCAAACCTTCCGGCACATTGCCATTTCTGAGCGGCGCGATCATCGGCATCAGAAATGGTTCGTGCGGCTCATTCGTTTGAAAATCAACCGCAACCGCATAAATACCGTCCGAAAACAAGATCAGATCTTGGATCTCTTCTTCAACTAATACAAACCGCAAACTTTCGGCGGCCGTTTCGTCCGTCACAAATTCGGTGACGTTGACATATTCCGTTTCGACCGGCGGAACAGCGAAACGATAGCTTTTTGCCGCGCCCGAAGCCGAAATGACGATTGCGCCGTCGCCGATCTGATAAAATACGGCATTCGTATTTCCGATTACCGCACCGACAAAGGTCGAAGCATAATCACGCAGAGCTTTTTTGTCTTTCTGCGATATTTCGGTGATCTTCTGCTGAACATACGAAATCCAGAGTCGCCCGAAATCAGATGTCAGCGATTTTACGGAAGCATCTTTCGCACTCAGAAAATCAGCGACCTCTTCGGTAAAGATCCGGCACGCGATTTGCGCACCGGTTTGCCCACTCGTCGTGCTGCCCGCGCCGTCGGCGACGACCGCGATC
The DNA here is from genome assembly GCA_031362765.1 of Acidobacteriota bacterium. Lineage (GTDB taxonomy): Bacteria > Acidobacteriota > Blastocatellia > Pyrinomonadales > Pyrinomonadaceae > JAFDVJ01. Next base: position 3,724 of record JANLTD010001300.1, read on the forward strand.
AGAACTTCGCCTTCCTTCGCAGTTTCGACCGTGCAGCAGGCAAACCGGTCCTGACATTCAGTGTTCTGATTGATGTGCGCGAGCCCGATCGCCGAAGCGTGCGCGATGCGCCAACTGTTTTGATTCATTACACTTCTGACCATCCGTAAGGCTTGTAATCGGGAATCGGCACCGAATCGCCCGGATTCGACCGCGAAACATTTTTGAGCGAAGCCGACAGCCACAGGAAAAATTCCTTGAAGCGAACGCCCGAAAGCCGCATTGGTTCGCGCACTGTGATCTGTTTCAAAACATTAAAATCCGCTTTCTGCACGCCGAGCGCGAAAAACGAAAACGATTTGCTTTCTTCGCCGGCGCGGATGATCGGCGGCAGATGCTGCCAACTATCGGTCGGTTCGCCGTCCGTGATCAGAAAGATCCACGGGCGAAAAAGTTTGATGCCGTTGTCGCGCAAAACCTGTTTACGCATTCGCAAAAGATCGAGCCCGCGGGTGATCGCGCCGCCGAGCGGCGTGTCGCCGGCCGCTTCGAGACGAGGCAGACGAAACTGGTCGGCAGTTGTGAAATTTTGGATGACCTTGACCGGACCGAACGTGACGACCGCAAGCTCGACCCGCTTCATACTAAGTGAATCACTGAAAAGTTCTTCGCGGAAACCTTGAATTCCGCTGTTGAGTTCTTCGATCGCTTCGCCCTGCATCGAGCCTGACGTGTCGAGCAGCAAAACACACGGGCAACGCGGTTCGGGATTTTCGGCAAATTCAGCCGCCGCAAACGGCTGCTGTTCGTCGTAGTTGTAAGAATTGTTTTCCATAAATCAATTTTCTGATGTTCGATTTAATGATATATCCGTTGCGCGTAAAATGGCAATATTTTTTCGTTCGAGTTGAGAGTTACGCCTTCAGGCGTGAAAACGCTTCGCGCTCAATCAAATTTCAAATCGCCTTTAAACTTGAATTTTTGCGGACGCACTTCACGCCTGAAGGCGTAACTCTGAACATTAACTTGCAGTTTTTCCTTGTTTAGTTGATTATTAACCAAACAATTCTTGTCCGTAAAATGACAAAAAACCAAATAAAATGCGTCGGCGTAGTCGTTAAGCCGAATCACAAAGAAGCGTGGGAAACGGCGTGCGAACTTTCCGCGTGGCTCGAAAAGCGCGGCATCACCTTGATCGGCAGCCCGCACGAAGAAGACGAGATCTGCCCGATCGAAGATGTCGGCGCCGAAGAATTTAAAGAAAAAGCCGATCTGATCGTCGTCTTAGGCGGCGACGGCACGATGATCTCGACGGCTCGTCTGATCGGCAGCCGCGAAGTTTTGGTGCTCGGGATCAATTACGGAAGTCTCGGTTATTTGACGGAATTCCGGATCGAGGAAATGTTTCCCGCATTGGAGGACATCCTCGCGGGAAATTATGAAACCGACCGCCGCGAAATGCTCGAAGTCGAACATTTTCGCGGCGACAAACTGCTCGGCAAAGGCCGTGTTCTAAACGATGTCGTCATCAACAAAGCAGTTCTGGCGCGGATAATCGAGATCGAAGTCAGTCTCGACAATCTTTTTGTCAATAATTTTCGCGCCGACGGTTTGATCGTCGCGACGCCGACAGGCTCGACCGCGTACAGTCTTTCGGCCGGCGGACCGATCGTTTATCCTTCGATGAACGCGGTCGTGATCACGCCGATCTGCCCTTTTACGCTGACCAACCGCCCGATCGTCGTGCCCGACACGGCAGAGATAAATCTTCGCTTAACGAATGAAAGCGACGGTGTGGTTTTGACTCTTGACGGTCAAATCGGTTACCAAATGCAAACCGGCGATTGTGTTCTGATTCGCAAAAGCTCGCTGACTTTTAATCTCGTCCAACCGCCGAACAGAAATTATTTTGACGTTTTACGAAACAAACTAAAATGGGGAAGATAGTTCGATTTTAGATCTCGGATCTCGGATTTGAAATCTAAGTTGACATTGATAAAAACTATGGCTGAAAACAATCAGGAAAATAACGAACAACAAAATGCTCAGACACCGGATGATTATGCATACGAGCAAGAACTTCGAACCGATCTGGACGATGACACGCCCGATAAACCGAAAGGCATGGCTCTGCACACCAAGATCCTGATCGGTTTGCTGATCGGTGTTTTCGGCGGTTTGGCGGTTAATTGGACGCTTGGCGGCGACAATCCGAAGATCGTGACGCTGGTCGAAAACTTTACGCGTCCGATCGGACAATTGTTTTTGAGTTTATTGCTGATGATTGTCGTGCCGCTCGTTTTTTCCTCGCTGGTGGTCGGCGTCGCCGGCATCGGCGATATTCGCAAACTCGGCCGCATCGGTTTGAAATCTTTCGGTTACACGATCGTGATTTCGGCAATTTCGGTCATTATCGGGCTGGTTTTGGCAAACACGATCCGTCCGGGCGACCGAATCAACGAAGAAACCAAGGTTCAGCTCAAAGAAAAATTCAGCAGCAGCGCAAAATCGAGCGTTGAAAATGCGATCACGGTCGGCACCGCCTCGAAAAGTTTTGTCGCCGCGGCTGATAAATATGTTTTGAAAATTGACGGTATTGCCAATCAAACAACCTTAAATCCTGACGAAGCAAAAAAATTCGCGGCAAGCGCCAAGGAGTTTGCACAAACAGCCAAAGACTTTTCGGTAAAAGCGCAAACATCACTTGAAACGTCCAAAGCATTTATTGCGGAATCTGACAAATTCACCAAAGAAGCCGATAAAATATCCGCTAGAACGGATCTTCTGGCAGAGGTCGCCGGAGATTTTTCGGGCGAAACCAAAAAGTTTTCGTCCGATGTCAAAAAAGCGACCGCAAGCGAAGATACGGCTTTGATGTCGGTCGTCAAAACCATCGTACCGACCAATGTCTTTAATTCGATTTCGGGCACGAGTCCGAATATGCTTCACATAATGTTCTTCGCGCTGATCGCCGGAGTTGCGATTACGCTACTTCCGGCGCCTGTTTCCGCGCCGTTTGTCGGTTTGATGGAATCAGTTTTTGCCGTCACTTCAAAGGTCATTGACATCATTATGAAATTCGCGCCGTATGCCGTGGCGTGTTTGATCTTCAACAATATCGCCCAATTCGGTCTTGACCTCTTGCAGTCTTTGGCGTGGTTTGTAGCGACGGTTTTACTTGGTTTGGGACTTCATTTCTTCGGTGTTTATTCGCTATCGGTTTATTTTCTGTCAAAGATCAATCCGCTCGACTTTTTCAAGCGGATTGAAACCGTCATTGTGACGGCATTTTCGACAAGTTCGTCAAACGCGACGCTGCCGACCGCGCTTCGTGTTTCGGAAGAAAACTTAGGAGTTCCGAAGGAAATCAACAGTTTTGTTCTGACGGTCGGCGCAACCGCCAATCAAAACGGCACGGCACTTTATGAAGGTGTCACGGTTTTGTTTCTGGCTCAGCTCGCGGGTTTCGATCTATCGCTCGGACAACAGCTGATGGTCGTTTATCTGGCGATTTTGGGCGGCATCGGAACGGCCGGTGTTCCTTCGGGTTCGATTCCGTTTATCATCGGAATTCTGGCAATGATCGGCATTGATCCCGCATTGATCGCGATTATTTTGGGCGTTGATCGAATTCTGGATATGTGCCGCACGACTCTAAATGTGGTCGGCGATATAACAGCGGCAACCTACGTTGCCCGAAGCGAAGGCTTTGAACTTTTGCAAACTCCGAAAGATGCTGGAATCGGCTAAAAATCGGCAAAATATTCTGTGAAAAGGAGAAACGACAATGAAATCTTTGGTAAAATCAAGCGTCTTTTTATTGTTTATATTCGCTTTGGGTCTGGCAGCGAATGCCCAAACATCGGCAACCTGGACACCCGAAATCCAGGTCAAAATGAAAGTTCCCGGTTCGGTGCAAATTTCGCCTGACGGCAAGCGTGTCGTTTATACAGTCAGCGAAGCCGTGATGACTGCCGATAAATCGGAGTTCGTATCGCAAATCCGGATGGCGGACACGGACGGCAAAAATGATTTTCAAATCACTTTCGGCGACAAATCGGCGACAAATCCGAAATGGGCGCCCGACGGAAATTGGATTGCTTTTACCTCAAACCGCAAGGAGAACCGCAACAATCTGTACGTTTTGCGCGTTTCGGGCGGCGAAGCCGAAGCCTTGACCGATTTAAAAAGCAGTATCTCCGATTTTAATTGGTCGCCCGACGGAAATTCGATTGCCTACACGATGACCGACGCGAAAACCGACGACGAGGAAAAAAACGACAAAGCGCGCAACGATTTTCGATGGGTTGACGAAAATTTAAAGATGTCGCGGCTTTACGTCATTCCGGTCGCAAAAGACGCCAACGGCAAACGCGAGGCGCGAAAATTGACGATGGAAAATTACAGCGTCAGCGGTTTCGACTGGTCGCCCGACGGCAAAACCATCGCTTTCAGCTACACGAAAACTTCCGGGGCAAATGATTGGTCAACATCCGACGTTTCACTGCTCGACGTCGCCGGCGGCAAAATCACGGTTTTGGCAAACACGCCGGCGGCAGAAAGCAACCCGCACTTTTCGCCCGACGGCAACCGGATTGCCCTCACCATCAGCGACGATCCGCCGCGTTGGGCGCAGGACAATCGAATCAATATTGTCGCCGCTTCCGGCGGAACGCCCAAACCGCTTGCCGCTTCCTTTGACGGACAGCCGAATATGGTTGATTGGTCGGCAGACGGCAAAATGATCTATTTTACCGAAGCGAAGGGAACGAAGACGGGTTTCTATTCGGTTGATGTAACGAGCAACAAAATTACCGAATTTTCGGAAACCGTCGGCGTTTTCAGCGCAACGATGAACGCGGCGCGGAATATGTTCGGACTTGTTTGGCAAAACGCGAATCAACCGCCCGAAGTTTATGTTTCGCAGATTTCAAAATTCGCGCCCGTGCAAATTTCAAAGATCAACGTCGAATTAGCCAAAATGGCGATGCCGCGCACGGAAGTGATGCGTTGGAAAAGCGCGGACGGACGCGAAATCGAAGGACTTTTGACGTATCCGATCGGTTATCAGGCGGGACAAAAAGTGCCTTTGATTTTGAACATTCACGGCGGACCGGCGGGCGTTTTTCAGACGAGCTTTATCGGTGGCCGCGGCGTTTATCCGTTGGCGGTTTTTGCCTCGAAAGGCTACGCGATTTTGCGCCCGAACCCTCGCGGTTCGTCGGGTTACGGCACGGAATTTCGCCGCGCGAACATCAAAGATTGGGGCGGAATGGATTATCAGGATTTGATGGCGGGCGTTGACACGGTCGTCAAAATGGGCGTGGCGGACGAAAACCGTCTCGGTGTGATGGGCTGGAGCTACGGCGGTTTTATGAC
>JANLTD010000008.1:0-2439 GCA_031362765.1 Acidobacteriota bacterium
AGAAAAAATAGAATTCGGCGATCGGATCGCGCTGATCGGCGAAAATCATCCTAGCTGGGCAGTTGCGTATCTTGCAACGCTTTATCACGGTGCGGTTTGTGTCCCGATAGACCCGCACGGCGAAATTGAAACAATCACCAACTTTCTTGAAAATTCCGAAACCAAACTAGCCTTTCTTTCGCCCGATGTAACCGACAAATTCAAACAGATCCTTGAAAGACTCGGCAAACATATTCCGGCAGTTGTCTGGCGAAATCAAGAAGAAAGCATCGCAACAAATGGTAATCCGAAATCCGATATCCAAAATCCGAAATCGAATGGATTTCAACATTTTGAAGATTGGGTAAAAACCGATTTTCCGGAAAGTTACGCCAAAGAAATTCCGCAGGCAAAAGGCGATGATACGGCGCTTTTGATGTATACATCGGGCACGACCGGAACACCGAAAGGCGTGCCGTTATCGCATGGTAACATCACCTCGGAACTCGACGGCATTTATGAAGTTCTCAAGCTCACCGAAAAGGAAAAAATTCTCAGCCTTTTGCCCTTGTTTCACGCTTATCTGCAGATCGTCAATCTGTGGGTCGCGACGACCTACGGCGCGGAAGTCGGATATTTGAAGGAAATGACACCTGACGAACTTGGGCGTGCGATGCGCGAATTCAAGCCGACAATGCTGACGACCGTCCCGCGTCTCTGGTATCTCTTTCACAAAAAGATCTTTGATGCGGTCGAGGCAAAACCAAAACCCGTGCAGATCTTATTTAAGGGAATGCTCGCCGCCAACGGATTTTTCCGCAATACCTTGAATCTCAATCTCGGGAACAAGCTGTTCGGCAAGGTACAGGAATCATTTGGCGGTAATCTTCGTTTTGCAGTCACTGCCGGTTCGCGTTTTGATGAAGCAGTTGCTGAGGATTTTTTTAAACTCGGATTTACGATCATTCAAGGTTACGGTTTGACCGAAACCTCGGGCGCGGCAACCGCAACTTACGAAGACGATAACCGCGTCGGTTCGGTCGGCAAGCCTTTTTTCAATGCCGAAGTAAAAATTGATAATCCGAACAACGAAGGAATCGGCGAAGTTCTGATTCGCGGCGCGATGGTTTTCAAAGGTTATTATAAAAATCCGATCGCGACAAAAGATGCTTTTACCGAAGACCGTTGGTTTCATTCCGGCGATTTAGGCAGATTTGATAAGGACGGACACCTTTTTATTGTCGGTCGGATGAAGGACGTGATCGTTTTGCCAAACGGAAAAAATGTGCATCCCGAAGACCTTGAAGTTCATTATCTGAAAACCCCTTTGGTCGAAGAGCTTGCAATTTTAGGAATCGAAGATAAATCGGTCGGAAAGGCGGGCGCGGAAAAACTGATCGCGGTGGTCGTGCCGGATTTTGCTTATTTGAAACAGGCAAAGATCGCCAATTCGCAAACTGCAATTCGCTTTGAACTTGACACCCTCGGGCGCGAATTGCCCGAATATCAGCGCGTTCGTGAATACATCGTCCGCGCGGAACCGCTACCGCGCACCGCAACGCGAAAAATAAAACGCTTTGAACTGCAAAAGGAAATCAAGGCGGGCAAAATCTCAGCGGGCGAAAAACCTCCCGAAAAGGTCTGGACATTGACTGCTGAAGACAACGCGCTGCTCGCTACAAATGTCGGGCAAGCCGTCGCGGAAGTTATCAGGCGCAACTCAAAAGACGTTGATATCATTCATCCGCAAATGAACCTCGAAATCGATCTGCGTTTGGATTCGCTGGCTCGCGCCGAAGTTTTCGCCGCACTCGAAAATGCCTTTGGAACCGAGTTTGAAGCCGAAGAAGCGGCACAGGCTTTGACGGTCGCTGATCTGGTAAATTTGTTCAGAGTTACGTCTTTAGACGTGAAAAACGCGCCTCAAGGCGCAACTCTGAACACCGACTTAAACTGGTCAAAAATCGTCCGTCAGGCCGCCGACGATTTGCCGGAACTTCGCTCCGTATTGAAAAATCGTCCATTCTTTTCGCCGTTTGCCTTTACGGTGTACAAAGGCTTTAATCTTTTCTGCAAAGGCTTTATGAGGCTCGAGGTTTCGGGAATTGAAAACCTCAGAACTCTCGAAAAACCATTTTTGATCTGCCCGAATCATCAGAGTTTTCTCGACCCGTTCGTTTTGTGTTCGACCTATCCTTACGACAAATTCAAAAATACATTTCACGTCGGCGCGAGCGAATTTTTCGCAAATCGGTTCATGAAATGGGTGGCAAATATGCTGCAAACCGTGCCGGTTGATCCGGACACGCAATTGATGAAAGCGATGAAAGCCGGCGCGATCGGACTAAAACACGGCAAGATCTTAAATATTTACCCTGAAGGCGAACGCGGTTTTGACGGCGAGCTCCACGAATTTAAAAAAGGTGCGGCGATTCTCGCAACCGAACTCGATCTGCCGAT
>JANLTD010000025.1:0-3223 GCA_031362765.1 Acidobacteriota bacterium
CCAATAAAAATGAATGCAGCGCGAACTTTATGCTTTGCGGCAGTTTCTTCCGAAGGCTGACTGACGATTGAAACAAGAATTCCGTCCGGCTTCAAAACCGACCAGGAAAGTTCCTGAACTTCGCCGCCAATCGTATCGAAAACGACATCGGCATCGTTGACAATCTCTTCAAAACGTTGATTTTTATAATCAATAACTTCGTCTGCACCCAAAGATTTAACCAGTGCCAAATTTTTCGTCGAAGTTGTAGAAATGACATACGCTCCACGCGATTTTGCCAGTTGAATCGCCAACGAACCAACGCCGCCCGAACCACCGTGAATCAAAACCTTTTGATTATTGGAAAGCTGTGCGGTCGTGAAAAGAGCTTCCCAAGCCGTAATTCCTGCCAGTGGCAAGGATGCGGATTCAACGTGCGAAATCGTTTTCGGCTTAGAGGCAACTTCGTCTTCATTGACCGCGACAAATTCTGCATAAGTCCCGTTTCGTTTGACATCGGGACGCGAAAAGACTGCATCGCCAACTTTGAATTTCGTCACACTTTTCCCGACTGATTCAACGATTCCCGAAACGTCTAAGCCAAGTATCACGGGCATCGAATATGAAACCATTTCTTTTAAATGCCCTTCGCGGATTTTCCAATCAACCGGATTTACTGACGACGCGACGACTTTTATTAAGACATCGTTTGATTCGACTGTTGGCATTGGTGCGTTTTCGTAAATTAGTTCGTTTGCGTTGCCGTATTTATGGATTCTGACTGCTTTCATTTTGCTTCTCCCATTTTTTTTAGTACTTTATTGAGTAATTTTTTGAAATAATCTCTGCACCTTATTTTCAAACGGTTGCCCCTTTGATGTGGTTAAAAATGATGAATTAGCCTTATTGCCGTTTGTTCTTCGTCCGCTTCACCGTGACGAATGATAATTGGCATCAGCGCATTTTCTAAACAGGTGAATTCGTTGATTAGAAAAGTAATTTGTTGCTAATTAATTGAGTTAATTGAGTGGCTTCATTCATTATTCTCCTAAACTTACTGACGAAAAAATCCTAACAGACAATCACAGTTAATTCCGTGCGTTTTCACACATACAAAAATGTTTTAATTGTTGTTTGATTTAGTATTTAGTTGATGAGAAAGAAAGGTTTAACGATTCTTTGAGATATATTTGCCCATTAGACGATCATATTCTGCGTGAACAACTTGATAACATTCACACGCGGTATTTTCTAAACTGTCTCGGTCAAGCATCGTAATTGTTCCGCGCACATATTTTAATCATTTTTTTCTTCTGTAGGTTTCCTGCAGCGATTGAAACGCCTTCACGCCGCACGCCGAGCATATTGGCAATCAAATCGTGAGTCATAATCAGTTTATTTGTTTGCAAAACGTCGTGATTGATTAGTAACCAACGGCAAAGTTGTTGTTCAACCGAATGTCGCCGGTTACAAACAGCAGTTTGCGAGATCTGAGTCATTAAATATTAGGTGTAACGCAAAAGTATGTTCTGAAATTCACCGCTTAAATGGAACTCAAATTTAAGAGCCTTGGCGCGAAGTTTGAAAGCATTACCCGCACTTTGAACAACTGCCCGATTTGGTGTGGTGCTTCCGCCCATAAAGAGCGAAATCCCAACTACTCCATCATTTCCCGCCATTCCAATTTCCGCCGTTGAACCATATTTCCATGCGAGTTTCAAGTAATGAAGTCGGATGTTCTTCATTTTCAAAATTATTTAAAATGTAAAATGTTGAGAAAGAAATTCCAAATGCGTGCAAGCACACATACAAACATTTTTCAAACGGGTAGCTTTAAGCAACGTAGTGTTTGAAAAACAAAAATCTATCGGGTGATGTAAGTTTCGGAGTATTAACTTGGCACTTACACTACTGATTTCAAAATATACAGCTATAAAACCAGAGCCGACTATTATTTAAGGTTTTTCAAACAATAGATTTTGAGGTAACTCAAAAATATTTTCAACAAGGCAAGGAAATTGAAATGAAAAAAAGTTTATTGGCAACTTCGCTTGGTTTAGTCGCAGTTTTAGTGAGTTTGCAAACAGTTTTAGCAAGTGATACTAAACCTCAAACGGTGCAATCAGTTGATTTGAACCGATATGTAGGAAAGTGGTTTGAAATTGCCCGTTATCCAAACAGATTTCAAAGAAAATGTGTTGGCAATGTTTCGGCTGAATATATTTTGCGACCAAATAATCGGATTATGGTTATCAACCAATGTGTGAAAAAAGACGGCAAAATTGATGATGCCAAAGGGGAAGCAAAAATAGTTGATAACCAATCAAACGCAAAGTTGAAGGTTAGATTTGCACCCAAGTTTTTGTCGTTTATCCCATTGGTTTGGGGCGATTATTGGATTTTGGATTTAGGAAAAAACTATGAATATGCGTTAGTCGGTTCGCCTGATAGAAAATATTTGTGGGTTTTAAGCCGGACTCCAAAACTAGACGCGAAAGTTTTTAATAATTTACGCCAAATTGCTCAAAGAGAGGGGTTTAATCCAGATAAATTAGTTTTGACGGCTCAAAACTAATAGTCGATCTATTTAAACCAAAGAGCAAATTTGTTATTTGAGTTTATTCTATTGCGAACACCAAGGAGAAATATGAAAAAATTATTGATATTAGCCATTTTATTGGCTTCAACCTCTTTTACAGGTTTGATAGCCGAAGCCAAAATTTTTAGTTTAATTCAATTTAAAAATTGTATTTGGGGTTGAAATAGGAAAGGAACAGAAAGAGACGCTGTGCGTATAAGACTTTTTATCGGTCGAGTTTTTAGACATTTTCCTCCAAAAACAGCTTAAAAAGCACATTTATCTATCAAACAACTGCTCGCATAATAAAAATCTGTTAGAAATGTTGATTTCAAAAAAATTCTCAAAAATATTGATAAATCTAAATTAAACCTAGATTTAAAGGAAATTTGCAGATTTATTATGCGATCAGCGTCGCTTTCTGTTCTAAAAATTCCTTAACCCCATTCTGCGCTACATTGATGATGTCGAACTTCGGCAGGGAATCGAAAAGCAGCTCAATAAGATCGAACACGCGCATCGCTTCGCCAAAGCCGTCGCTTTTGCCAACAATCAGGAATTCTCCGAAGGCGAAAAAGAATTGCAAAATGTCGCCGCCGACTGCCGCCGCTTGATCGAAAACTCAATTATCTGCTGGAATTACCCGTATCTGGCTAACAAACTGAC
>JANLTD010000035.1:0-2786 GCA_031362765.1 Acidobacteriota bacterium
GAAACTTGGAACCTGGAACTCTTAAAACTCGCTGTCTTTGCTTGTTCGGGCGCGGCGGGCAACGCCTGTCTGATACGCGGCTTCTTCGACTTTCCGGGCAACGGCTTCGCCGACGCGGCGGTCAAAAACGGACGGAATGATATAATCGGGATGAAGCTCGTCCCGACTAATGATTCCGGCGATCGCGTGGGCGGCGGCGAGCTTCATCTCTTCATTGATCTGTGACGCGCGGCAGTTCAGAGCACCGCGAAAAATACCCGGAAAGCAAAGAACATTGTTGATCTGGTTCGGATAATCGCTTCTTCCGGTCGCCATGACGGCGACTAAGCCGACCGTAATTTCGGGCATAATTTCCGGCGTCGGATTCGCCATCGCAAAAACGATCGGATCTTTCGCCATATTTTTGATGTCTTTTTCGCCGATCACGCCCGGCGCACTTAAGCCGAAGAAAACATCGGCACCTTTGATAACATCGTGGATCGAGCCTTGTTCCTTGTTTGGATTAGTGTTTCGTGCATACCAATCCTTGACCCAGTTCATATGTTCGCCGCGTCCTTCATAGATCGCGCCGGTCGTGTCGCAGCCGATAATGTTACTGACGCCCGCCGCCATCACGATCTTCGAACACGCGACACCGGCCGCGCCGACTCCGTTGACGACGACCTTGATATCTTCCATCTTTTTACCGACAATTTTGAGCGCGTTGATCAAAGCCGCAAGGACGACAACTGCCGTTCCATGCTGGTCGTCGTGAAAGACCGGAATATCGAGTTCTTCCTTGAGACGGTCTTCGATCTCGAAACAGCGCGGCGCGGAAATGTCTTCCAGATTGATGCCGCCAAAGGCGACCGCGATCCGTTTGACGGTTTCAACTATTTCGTGCGGGTCTTTTGTGTCCAAACAGATCGGAAACGCGTCAACACCACCGAATTCCTTAAATAACTGACATTTGCCTTCCATCACGGGCATCGCCGCCGCGGGACCAATATCGCCCAAACCCAAAACGGCCGTGCCGTCGGAAACTACTGCGACCATGTTTTTCTTGATAGTTAAGGTGAAAGCTTTTTCCGGGTCTTTGGCGATCGCTTCACAAACACGCGCGACTCCGGGCGTATATGCCATCGAAAGATCCGATCGCGTCTTGAGCGGTATCTTTGAAACGGTTTCGATCTTGCCGCCGAGATGGATCAGAAAAGTCCGGTCTGAGGCATTGACGACTTCGACACCGTCAATCGCGTTGACCGAATCAACGATCTCCTTGTCGTGTTGTTCCGATGATGCGTTGACGGTAATGTCGCGGATCAGAAAATCCTTGCCGACCGAAACGATGTCAACGGCTTCGATGTCGCCGCCGGCGCGGCCGATCGCGGTCGTGATCTCGCCGAGCTTGCCCGGTTTGTTATGAATTTTGATACGTAAAGTTAAACTGTAGCTGGCGTTTGGGGTCTGTATATTAGACATAACTTAAAGAGATAAGAATACTCTTTCAAATTTCGGTAAGCAAACTGCCAACTGCCAACTTGTGTGACTGTGCGACTGATCGCCGGGGAGTGAGGACTAAGGATTACAAATTACGACTCGTCACTCTTCACTGCGCCGCTGTTCTTAAAGAATGGGTCGAATCAATCCGCGATAAATTCCTTTAATTTCAACTTTATCAGCCGGAATTTTGATGGTTTCATAGGTTTTGTTTGATGGACGCAGTTCAAGGTTTGCGCCGTCTCGGAAAATACGTTTGAAGTCAGCGCGGTCGCCGTTTATCACTAATACAACCATATCGCCATCGCGGGCAAAGGTGCGCTTTTCGATCAGAACGATATCGCCTTCGCAGATATGTTCATCGAGCATCGCATCATTCCTGACGCGGAAAGCGGAAAGATTATCAGGTCTATGAAGCCCGATCAAAAAGGTCGGTACAAGCAGTGTCTCGTCGCTGAAATCATCGTTGAAACGGTTTATTGCCGGAAATTCCAACCATTCGATCCGGCAAACCAGATCGGTAACCAGGGTTTTCGGAAACAATTCAAGACTAAAACTGCCGTTCTCTCGCCGCCGCGAGATCAGCCCTTGATTTTCCAACGCGGCAATATGCTTGGCGACCGCCGCCTTTGACGCGAGCCGAAAATGCTTGGCGATCTGCTGGTAAGAAGGCGTGTACCCGCGTGTCTCGACAAAATTAGAGATATATTCCAGAATTTCTTTCTGTCGTTTTGTACGCGGTTGCATAGTCTTAAGATTTTATTGAGATAGCTTTCGCCAAGTCAAACTTACAAGTATTGTTTTGCCGAATAAGTAATGCCTCAGAAAAAAGTTGTGATTGTCCCCTGAACACTCAAAACACACGAAAAAGTAATATAAAAACTGATATTGTTCGTTTCTGTTTGCGTGTTCGCATATGAAAAATATTTCTGTAATCTCTTAAATCAGGCGTTAGAAAAATAAGAAGTTACCTGACAATCATTCCTAAGAAGCGCATGAAGCATGGCGTAGCTTTTTTAAAGTTTAATGTGGCGATTGGCACTCTTTTGCAGTTTTCGCCGTTTCTCGGATGTGTTTTTGACGAGAGAAAAAAAGCCTTTTCTCCCTTAAGTCAGCACCGAGGCGCAGATGTTTGAGCCCTTTAATTTCTACCTCAGTTTTTCTTCAATTATTTTTGTGTCTGGCGGATTTGCCGATAGAGATTAGGGAAAAAAAGTTCAACAAACGCGGAACGCACTTTGTTGAATACTGTCGCAACAAACAACAAAGGGCGTTCGGCGTTTGTTGAACTTTTCTGCACAAAGATT
>JANLTD010000049.1:0-5065 GCA_031362765.1 Acidobacteriota bacterium
TTGGTCTTTGGTTTTTGGTTTTTGGAAAGAAATTGCCGATTGATATTGAATTTCTCACCACGTCAGCTTATTTTGGTGAGTCTTGATTGAAAGCGGGCGGGTTTCCACAGAAAAAACCAAAAACCAAAGACCAAAAGCCAAAGACCTAACCAGATACCTAAATTCAGTTTTTGATCGGTTTATTATTTTTCAGTTTGACCTCGATCTTGCCGAGGTTGGTTTTGATTTGTGAGCGGATCGGAATTCGGCGCGCGTCATCAGTGATCCAAATGATCATACTTCCTTCCTGTTCGATCAACCGGTTAACTCCGAAAACTTCCGGCTCAACACGAAAGCACATTATTTTTCCGAGCACTGTTTTTTGAATTTCGCGACCCGTCACGCGGATCGGAACTTTATAAACCAAACCCGAATCGCTGATTGAAAGTTCAAAAACCTTGCCGACGGCTAAAGGCAAAAGCCGCAACGCGTAAATTCCCGAAACCATATCGTGGATTTCGGTCTGGATTTCCGACGCGATCTTGCGCGGTACTCGCATCGGTTCTTTCGGATTCGTTTCGACATATGTAACTTGTTTGGCGTTGTAATCGAAAACCGCTTCCGAATCGCGCACGCGGTCTTTTTGTTCGTCGTGTTTGATTGTTTTCAAGATCCGGAAATTTTGGCTGTCAACCGTTGACTCGTATTGCTGCAGAAAGCTGTAGCGAAAAAGTTTGAGCAAACTTCCTTTCGATACGGCTCCGGTTTTTATCAGATAATCGGTGCCGTTCGGTGCGTTGGTGAACCTAAAGGTCAAATCGGCGATGGCGATGCCTTGAATGATTTTACTGACCTTTCCTTCGTATGTAAGAACTTCGCCCGACGCAAAAGGTTTGACCTGCGCCGGCATTTTGGGTGCAGATACGCCAGCCAAAATAAAAAGCATCAGTAAAGCGAAAAATTTGTGTTTCATAAATCAATCAGAAAAAATAGGCTTTGGCGGCTAGAACGCCCCACGCGAAAATTAACCCGAAGGTGGCACGATATTCTCTATGACGTAAGTATAGCTGAAAATCGAATTTTTCGACAGACTTTTTCCACGCCCTCAAGCGTGGAAAAATGAGCGGCACCGCTTTTTTATATTCTTCAAAATCCGCTCCGAATATCTGCGTCAAATCTTCTGCTTCGACGCGCATCACGGGCAAATAGATGCCTAAGAACAGGACAGTAAAAATGAGCGCGAGCCACCAAACGCCTGCCGCAACCGTAAATCCGACCCCGAGCAGAAGGCTTCCGAGATAAAGTGGATTGCGCGTAAAAGCATAGGGCCCCGAAATCGCTAAAGTCTGATTTTTGCGAATATGTCCGGATGCCCATCCGCGAATCAAAATTCCGATCACCGAAATAACCGAGCCGGCAATTAAAGTAACGAGCGCAGGTTTTGCAAAAATCAGAAAGATGATCGCAAACAGAAAGCCGAGCGGAACACGAAGTCGCTGTAAAAGTCTTTTATTTTTTGAAACCATTAGCTAAGAGAAAAATTATCTTTGTTTCGTGCATCGTTTTCAAACATCGCGGAGTCTTTTTTGGACCGCACCCAAAACCGTCTCGACCGGAATGTCCATGCAGATCCAGTTTGAACAGGTTCGCCGATGACAGTCAACACGGCAATTGATGTCGTCCCGCTGGACGCAAACGTCCTTCAAATCAGGACTTCCGTTGCGCCACCATTCGGTCGGCCCGAAAATTCCGACGATGGGCGCGTTCGCGGCAACCGCGAGATGTGTCGGACCGGTGTCGCCGCCGACATAAATGCGTGCGCGCCGTGCCAATTCGTAAAAACCTTTCAGGCTCGGCTGTGCCGCAAAAAGTTTACCCGATCGGCTGTTTTGGAGAACCTTGTTTGCCAGATCGGTTTCGGTCGGCGCGGTCGCGATGATTGAAACCAAACCGTTTTCTTCCCATAGTTTATCCGCTAACGCGCCAAATTTTTCGGCGTGCCAGAGTTTTGTCACCCAACCGCCCGCCGGGTTCAGGATGGCAAAGTTTTCGCCCGTTTCGGAAATGATGCGCGCGGCTTCCGCTTTTTGCGTGTCGTCCGTAAAGATCGGGAAATCGAAATTTTCGGTCGGAACACCGATGTTTAGCGCTTTTTCGGCAAGCGTTAGATTTTTGCGGATAATATGAATGTTTTTCGGTGTTTCAAAGGTTTTGGTCAAAAGAAAACGGCTCGCGGGTTCGCGCAGATGCTTTTTGGAAAATCCGTAGCGGCGTTTTGCTTTTGATACTTTGGCGATCACAGCAGATTTTAGAAGTCCTTGAAAATCGAGCGCGATGTCATAGCTGAATCGGCGAATTTCGCGCATCTGCTTACCGGCACTGCGCAAAACTTCGTCAATTAATTTTCCGCCGCGATACGTGCGCGTGTCAATTTCAATCAAATTTGTGATTAATTGGTTTCCGCGCAGGATTTCCGCCGAAGATCTTTCGACTGCCCAGAAGATCTCCGCGTCCGGCAATGCTTGCCGGACGGCGGCGAGTGTCGGCAGAGTATGCACAATGTCGCCGATACTGCTGAGTTTGACAAAGAGAATTTTCATTCGATTCAATCTTAAACGGTTAATGGTAAATGATGAAATGGACGGCTGTAAACCTGCGCTTATTTATTGCGAAATTGGAAAAGTGAAAACGCGGTGATTTTAATCGTGATCCGTCATTTATCCGAAAAGTTTATAGTTGCCGTTAATTTTGAATAGCGTTATTGTATTTTCACGCCCGCAATGCCTCAGTAAAAAGTTAGAAAAAGAATTTCTGCCTTGCCCGCTTTCAGCGACAAAAACCAAAACAGAATAATGTGAGTTTTTAACTTTTTACTGAGGCATTACTCACGCCCCTAAAAAACTCTGGAAATTTCTATCTAAAATACGCTATTCTAAAAGTTAGAGTTGTTTTTTGACTCTGCCGCCCGCGCGGTCCGCTGTTTATGAATAAATCGAAACGACCACAAGAAGATTTGCGTCCCGCACTCGTTTTTTTGAGCGGAGATTTACTTGCCGTACCGATTCCGCTTGAGCGCGAAGAGGTTATTTTGGGCCGTGCGATCGAAGCCGATGTTCGCGTCAATGATTCAAAAACTTCGCGCAAACACGCCCGCATTAATGCGATCAGCGATGAAAAAAGTCAAACAATTTCGTATGTGCTGACCGATTTGAGTTCGCGCAACGGAACGCTTCTGAACGGTCAGAAAATCCGTCAGGAAACGCTTCAGAACGGCGATAAGATCACGATCGGCGAGCATATCCTGCGTTTTGAGTTTTTAGATGAAATTGACCGCGAATTTCATCGTCAGATCCATCGCCTGCTGTCGCACGACGACCTGACCGGACTGCTCTCAAGCCGTTCGTTCTTTTCGGAACTCCGCCGTGAATCGGCTCGTGCGAAGGCCGAGAGTCGTCCGTTTTGCGTTTTGATGATGGACGTCGATTTTTTTAAGAATGTCAATGATACATTCGGGCATCTGACGGGCAGTAAGACGCTCGAAGAAATCGGCTATTGCATTACGCAAAACCTCAGAAGCGGCGACGTTGCATCGCGGTTCGGCGGGGAAGAATTTGCCGCATTTTTGCTTGATGCCGAACTCGCGCAAGCAATTGTCGCCGCGGAAAGAATCCGCTCTGAGATCGAAAATCAGGCATTCACGGTCATTCGTCAGGGTAAACCGTCGGAGAATCACCATATCACGATCAGCATTGGCGTGGCATCGTTTCCGGATGATTCGAGCGATGTTATCGAACTCGTCGAAATGGCTGACTCCGCGCTTTACCGCGCCAAACGCGAAGGGCGCAACCGGATCTGTGCCTACCGCGATCTGGAACCCGAAGACACAAACAAAATGCTGCCGCCGCGTGCCGAGTAAGTTCCAAGTTTCAAGTTCCAAGTTTCAAGTTTCAAGTTTCAAGTTCCAAGTTCCACGTTTCAAGTTCCAAGTTTCAAGTTCCAAGTTTCAAGTTTCAAGTTATGTGTTTCAAGTTTCTGATTTGTAGCCACGCGATTTTTTGCAACTTTTCTATTTTAGCTGTCGTGAAAGACAAGGAAAAGTTTTCGTGATAAAATTTCCAAATAAAATTGCCAAAGAACTTGAATTCTTTTTTTGGAACTTGGAACTTGGAACTTGAAACTTGGAACTAAAAAAACGTGATTAACAAACTCAATCTTTCCAGCCGCCCTTTTCGCAATCGCACTTTGCCGTATTTGATTACGCTTTTGCTGGTGGCTTTTTCCGTCGGCGGCGTGGTTTTGTGCTTTACCAAATTGAGCGACGCTCGCAAAAATAACGAACTTGCCAAAAACGACATCGTCGAAATTGAAAAAAAACTCAGCGAACTCAATAGCCAACGCGAAGCCATTCAGGAGAAATTAACGCCCGACCAACGCGCCCGGCTGATCGGCACGCACAAGCTTGTCGCCAATAAATCTTTCGGCTGGTCGCGTCTGTTTTCGGATCTCGAACAGGTTCTGCCCGGAAGCGTCAGCGCTTCGCGCATCAGCGTCGAAAATATTTTCAAAGACGGTGACCGGATCAAAGCCGAACTCAATTTTTCCGTCTTGAGCCGCGATTATCAAAGCGTCGCGGTGATGATTGACAATATGAACAATTCGGGCATTTTCAAAGCCGAACTACGCGGCCAGGATCTGCAGAAAACCGAACGGCTGACGTTTACCGAATACACGCTGCATTTGATCTACGTGCCGAATTATCTGGCCCCGACCGCTGCCAATCCATCCGATCTGGCGCTCGAGCAGCAAGGAGGAAATCAGTAATGGACAATAATACTCTGAAAGCTGGCAATTCGGAGGTCGAAACCAAAACGCAGATTCACGTCAATGAACTCGGCACGACGATAGATTCGACCGTCGTCGTTGAAGAACAAGACCGCACAGTTTTGCTGACCGAAACGGGGACGACCATCATTCCGAAGGAAACGATGATTGATGTTCCGCCAAAAAACCGGGAACGCAAAGTTTATGCGGGAATGTGGGGAATTCCCGAATTGGTGACGGTCGGACTCGGCCTGCTGGCGGTTTT
>JANLTD010000107.1:0-4209 GCA_031362765.1 Acidobacteriota bacterium
GCCGGCGTCGGCAGACGGTTTGCGGAGTTTGGGGCGTTTTCCACGGGTGGAAGTCTTTGTTGTAGCGACGGCTCATTTCCGCAACGGAATTTTGCTCGCACCGCTGACCGCGAAAGTTGTGGCGGAGAATATCGTTGACAACAAATCTTCGGATTATCTAAAGATCTTTAGCCCTGAAAGATTTCAGCTAAACGGGTTGCAAAGTTTGAATATTTCGGTTTAATTTTAAAATTTAGACTTTTGTAACATTTTCACTGAAATGAACAACATCTTGATTTTTATGCGTGGTTTTATACTTTTCACATTGTTCTTTTGCGTTACCGCAACCGGTATTGCGCAATCAAGACGCATCAATCCGCAAAACCCGGATGAACAAAGCCGGAACGCTCAAATGCCTTCTGCAGAACAACTTTTTAATCAGGCAAACACTTACGCCAAAACAAAATTTACGGAATTTCAGACGAAAAAAGTTCCATACAACGAAAAGCTGCATCAGCAAGTTTTGCTCGAAAAGAGACAATTGGCGGCAAAAAATGCGGCAATGCTGATTGGAAGAAACAATTTGACGGGCGAAGACCTTTATTTTCTCGGAATGCTTCACTGGACAGCCGAAAACTTTGACGGTGCCGACGAATCTTTGAGAAAGTATCTCGCCATCGAAAAGCCGGCTTCCGAAAGGCCGCAAACGGCGCGTAGTGTGCTGGTAATTCTCGGCGCTCGGAAAAAACAGCTTGACGAAGCCGAAAAGATCTTAAGCGAATATCTGAAGAATGATCCGGTCAATCAGACCGAACGGCTTGAAATGGAAAGCGAACTGGCGAAAAACTATCGGGGAGAAAAACTTTTCGCAAAGGCGTCCGCACACGCCGAAGAAGCCTATCGTGCGGCAAAAACGCTTTTTTCAAAAGCCGATTCGCGGCTTCGCGGCTTAAATGATCTGCTTGACACGGGTTTGAAGTCCTTTGAAATTTGCCGCGATGGCGGAATGATCGAAAAAGCCGACAAATCACTGGAAGATTTGCAAAAGACTGCCGCATTTGTCGAATCGACAAGCATCTATTACACCGCCGTCAACGAAAAGATAAAATATCTGGTTGAAACCGGGCGCAAACCCTTTGCCTTGCGGTTTTATCAGGAGGCATTATTGCAATCGGTCAATGATTTTAAAACGAAAGAATGGCAAGATGATATTTTACGCCGTTTGAAACGCCGCGAAAAACATTACCGGATGCTTGGTGAAACCGCGCCGGAATTACAGGGCGTGGACCGTTGGTTTCCAGGTGAAACAAAAAACCTCGGCGATTTGCGCGGAAAAGTCCTGCTGCTCGATTTTTGGGCAACGTGGTGCGGTCCGTGTATCGCCGCGTTTCCTGCGCTGACCGAATTGAACCGGAGATTTGAAAAAGAAGGTCTGGTAATTTTAGGTATCACAAGGTATTACGGTACAGCGGAAGGCGAATACGTTTCGGAACCGGCGGAAATCGAATTTTTACAGCAATTTAAGAAAACAAATGATCTGCCGTATGATTTTGTCGTCGGAAAAGACGTTTCAAACCAGATAACTTATGACGCAATGAATCTGCCGACCATCGTTATTATTGACCGCAAGGGCGTGATTCGTTTCGCCGAAACCGGCGCGGGAAAAGAACCCGAGATTCAAAGACTGATCGAAAAACTGTTAGCGGAAAAATAATTTAGCTTAAATGGCTCAAAGAACCAAGAAATTCAGAACTCAAAACTTTTACGACCGCATCGCCGATGTTCACAATCTGGCGCTGAAATTTAACGGTTATCGGCAATCGGTTGAAAAATTTTTGAAATCGCTTGATCTCCAAATTGACGAAAATTCGGTCGTTCTCGATGCCGGCAGCGGCACGGGAATCGTCACGCTCGGATTTCACAGTGCGGGGTTTTGTCCGCGAAAAACCGTCGCGCTCGATCTGTCGTTCAATTCGCTCAAGGTTTCACGCGAACAATTCAAAAAAGACAAAAACACCAATGCCCAAAATATTGTCGCGGTGCAGGGAAATGTTCTAAATCTGCCGTTTGCCGATGAAACTTTCGATCTGGTTTTTTCCTGCGGTGTGCTCGAATATGTGCCGCTCGATGAAGGTTTACGGGAAATGTCGCGGGTTTTGAAAACCGGTGCGAAACTTGTTTTCATCCCCGTTAAACCGTCGTTTGTCGGATCGGTTTTGGAGTTTTTGTATAAATTCAAAACGCACCCGATAAAAAACGTCAGACGAGTTTCACAACAGTATTTCAAAATCGTCGGCCGCCATAAATTTCCGATCACCGAACCGATCAGTTGGTCGAAAACGATTTTTCTGCTCGAAAAAAAGTAAGAATTTAGCCTACGAAACACACGAAAAAAACGAAAAAAAGAGATAATAATGCGAATCAGGGGTTGAAGATTGGTCAACTGAAATGTTGTTTACAAACTCAAAATTCATGGTGAAAAGTGTCAAAAATAGGACGCGGACAAACGCGGATTTCTAAAAAAATCCGCGTAAATCCGCTCAATCCGCGTTTGTCCGCGTCCTATTTCCTATTAATGACTCGAATCCTTGAAGTTTTAAGCCAAATTCGAGGACATTTTTCAACTCCTGATTCGCATTAATAAAATTCTTGGTTTTATTTTCGTGTATTTCGTGTCTTTCGTAGGCAAAAACTTTTTATGAAAAACCCCTTGATCATCGCGCATCGCGGCGCGTCGGCACTGGCGCCGGAAAACACGTTGGCGGCGTTTCAAAAAGCGATCGCGGACGGCGCGGAAGGTCTCGAATTTGACGTTCGGCTTTCAAAAGGCGGCGCGGTTGTTGTTTTTCACGACGCGACGCTCGAACGGCTGACCGCCCGGAAAGATCTCGTTTCAAATCTGACGGCCGAAGAATTGCAAACAATTGATGTCGGTTCGTGGTTTAATCGGCACAACCCGAACCGCGCAAATGATGATTTTTCTAAAGAAACGATCCCGACGCTTCGTGAGCTTTTGGATTTTTTGAAAGATTTCAAAGGTTTGCTCTACATCGAACTCAAATGCCGCGACCGGGAAGCGGAAAAACTCTCAAAAGCGGTCTGCGCGGTTATTTCCGATTCTCCTTTGCTGCCGAATATGATCGTCAAAAGTTTTCAGCTTGAGGTCATTCCGCACATTCGCCGTCTTTGCCCGAACGTCAGAACGGCCGCGCTTTTTGCGCCCAAAATTATGACGATTCTGCGCAAGGAAAAACGCCTTGTAAAGATCGCTCACGAACTCGGCGCGGATATGATCTCGGTGCATTTTTCGCTCGCCACCCGGAAATTAATGAAAAAAGCCGCGAGGAAAGATCTGCCTGTGACGATTTGGACGGCAGACAATCCGCGGTGGGTAAAACGCGCTTTCAATTTGGGTCTATTTGCCGTCATCACAAATGATCCGGCACGACTTCTGGCAAAAAAAACCGATATTTTGGCAAAAACCTAGATCATTCGGCCGACAAATATCTTTTTTTTGGGTTTCAATTTTGCACAGCGCGAAACTAAGGATAAAATTATCGTGTCATAACTTAGTAATGTTCAGGAAATCTTTATCAAAATGAAATTTTACAGCGATGTTTTAGAACTGATCGGCAACACGCCGCTTGTTAAGATCAACAATATTACGCGTCAGCGCGGCATCAAAGCGCAGGTTTTCGCCAAACTCGAAAGTCTCAATCCGGGTTATTCGGTCAAAGACCGGATCGGCGTTTCGATGATCAACGATGCCGAAGAAAAAGGAATTTTAAAGCCCGGCGGCACGCTCATCGAAGCCACCAGCGGCAACACGGGAATCGGAATGGCGCTCGTTGCCGCGGTGCGCGACTACAAATGTATTTTTGTGATGACCGATAAAGTTTCGGTCGAAAAACGCCGTTATCTGAAAGCGGTCGGCGCAGACGTTGTGATCTGTTCAGCAGCCGCAAAATACGGTTCGCCCGATCATTATGTTTCAACCGCCAGACGCATCGCCGAACAAACGCCGAACTCGTTTTATACCGACCAATACAATCATCCGGCCAACCCGCTTGCGCATTACCGCACCACCGGACCCGAAATCTGGAACGATACGGAAGGTCGCATTACGCATTTTGTCGCCTCGATCGGCACCGGCGGAACGATCACGGGAACGGCGCGCTATTTGAAGGAGAAAAATCCGGATATCAAGATCATCGGCGCCGATCCGTACGG
>JANLTD010000113.1:0-2125 GCA_031362765.1 Acidobacteriota bacterium
CAAACTGCTCGCCGTCAATATGGCAATGGGAATCGATTAACATAACTTCGAAGCTTTAGACATTGCTTTCGTTTAGCATAACTGCTTGGATTTCGGAGAATTCATCTGGGTCGAGGCTGCACCCGCCCAAGTCAAACTCATCAAACACATGTTCAGGAACAGCATACGGCGGGCCATTAAACCAAGACTGATCATCGGTAACGATTTCAGTAGTTGTTTTGTCTTTACTGTCATACTCGCAAACCGTCACTTGATCAATCCGAATAGCGACGATTACGCGAGTGCCGAGATCGGTGCAACGCCACTTTCCAGCGGCAGTATAAAATTCCAGGCCAATAAAAAAATCCTTGGTATACATTAGTTATCCGGAGTTATCTGGAGAATTTTAGAGAATCCATCGATTTAAGCATGGCTTTCAAATCACTTTCGTCTTTGTAGATCATTAAAAATTCAAGTGAGATGCCGCGTCGATTGGAAAAAAATAATCGACTGTAAAGATTGGATTTTGTATCAAAGGTTTCGATCCATGCAAAATCGGCTCCACCGAATTTAATTGCAGATACAGGCTTTGTCACTTTATCAGGCTGGTCAAGATATAGCGTCAGATATGTCTTGGCGACCGCAGAAGGCAAAAAATTCGGATAAGGCGCGCGTTCGGCCATGATCATAAAAAAAGATGTGGCGACCCCCTTTTCCGCGTCTCCATTGCTGAAAACGCCTAAGACTCGTGCATTTTGCGGTGTCAGGCGTTCGACAAGCTCCGGTTCCTTACCTTTGACCAATTCCTTTCCGAGATCCAATATCATTTCGGAGTTGTCGCGATTAAAGGTAACCCATCCATCTGGAGACGAGAGACTAAGATCAAAAAACTTTGAAGAAAAAGTGCCTTGATCAGCCATCACGTCAAAGTCGGAAGGCAACTCAACGGCAACCGTTTTTGGCTCGCTCACCTTGGTGATCAGGAACGAATTAAAAAACTTGTTGATGCGATTTTCGTTTGCAGTGCGAAGCTTCTCGGATTGAGTGCTCAATTTCCCTTTGGTCTGGACGATGAGGATAAACATCCGGGGCCCAACAACGAATGTCCTGATCGAAATTGTTACTGCCGCTGACTCTATAACATTTGAACGTCCGTAGTATGTTCCGAAATAATACTCCGAATCAGTCATCACGCGGCCTGAGAGTTGTTTTTCCTGACTGTCACGCATAGCGTCAAATCTAACATTCAGATCATATTTATCAGTCAACACCGTAGGAAAATCAACATAAGTGACCGAGTAAGTAGCCATCGATGTGACGAGGGCGCAAACTGTAATTGGGGTCTTTCCGAACGACGACTCTTTCTCAACCGTACTTACTTCCGGACGCGACGGAAACCCGACCTTAAAACCGCCCTCTTTTGATTCGTACGAATAGTCGCTGCTTAGGCCGGAGACAACTCTTGGCGGCGGCAACGGTTTAGTTTGCGCAAACGTAACTGTTGACCAAGCTCCTGACAAGCCGGTACAAATCATTAACGCCATGAGAAATTTCTTTGCCATATTTATCACTTTAACCTCGCTCCGATTTTAACATCTTCTAAAAATGTCGCAGTCAGCTTCAAACTACTCGCCGTCAATTTGGCAATGGGAATCGATGAAGATCATGTCGGCAGAAATCGAATACGATTTATTATACTTTCCATCTCACGCAAACCTTCATCTGTTAAATAGACAACACCAATTGATACTTGAAAACCCTTTCGTTTGAACGCATAGATTCTATAGAAGCTTATTGGTGAGCAACTGTCTTTTTTTACCGTTAACGAAACAATGTCCTGATTAGAAAGCTTTGACTCAACTACTGGTAATTCTAACTTGTACTGTCCTGTACGAATCAACAATTCAAGAGTCGACTGTGCTAAATCACGAAGTTTCTCGCCTTTATCCGCCTGAGCTGCGATACTCAAAAATGTTGAAGGCCTCGTAGAATCGATCTTCATCAAAACCGTGGTAGCTGTTTCCTGCAAATCAAGCCGTTTGTCCTTTTTCGCATTACCAGTCCTCATAGAATCTGCGATTCCCTTTGAGGCTCCGGAAAGCGCGTCTCCGAAGACTATTTTCATTGATGAAGAAAATGGAACTTC
>JANLTD010000120.1:0-6758 GCA_031362765.1 Acidobacteriota bacterium
GTCAATCGAGCGTTTTCGCGCCTGTTCTCGCAAAGCCTCGAACGCACGGGCAAGCGAGACGCTTGCGCTCCAGTCAAAGGCCTAATCAATTACAATTTTTTTCAAATTTAATTAAATTAGATCGTATCGGCGGAAGTTGGATTTGTTTCAGTTTCCGCTTTTTTCATTTTCGGCACGGAATTTTTTCGCCAAAACTTTGAAAAATTGAAAACGAACAAACCGAAAGGCTCAATGCCTTGTTTTTCTGCCGATTGATGATGCCGCTGATGGGCTGCGCGGATTGTTAAAAGTAACTTATTCGGCGAATTAAACGGCAAAAAACGGCGATGTGTGAAAAGATCGTGCGCGACGAAATAGACCGCGCCGTAGATCGCGATGCCTAAACCAACGGGGAACGAGATCGAATCAAAAAAAGGCTTTTCGGCGAATATTATCAGCAAGATCGAAAAGGACGCAAAAATGCCTGAAAACAGATCGTTGAGCTCAAACCAACCTTTTCGTGCAAGGTGATGCGTTTGATGAACACGCCACAAAACGCCGTGAAAAAGCCAGCGGTGAACCGCGTAGGAAAAAATCTCCAATCCAATAAAACCCAAAATTGTAAAAGCGATAAATTGCATCTTTCAAAAAGTTCCAAGTTCCAAGTTCCAGGTTCCAAGTTCCAATTTGGATTCGTTTTAACCTGAAACCTGGAACCTGGAACTTGGAACTAAAATTCCGGTCTAAAGGCGGGACACAAAACTTAGAGTTTGTCGTTGAATAATCCGATGACCAATGCCCAGGCGTCTTTGGCGGCAGTTTCATCGTAAACTTCGGGGCGTGTATCGTTAAAAAAAGCGTGGTCGGCTTCGTATTTAACGCTCGTTAAGGGTAATTCGTATTTTTCGGTGATCTCTTCCAAAAGCGCCACTTTTTCATTATTGATCCATTTGTCTTTGGTGCCGGAAACAAAGATCGTCGGCACGGTCAGATCTTTCAAAACGTCCTCTTCCGGAATGTCGCCGTAAAAGGGCGCGGCGGCGCTCACTCCTTCCAAAAGACAAGCGGCGCGCAAACTGTATGTTCCGCCCATACAAAAACCTGTGATACCGAAATGTGCGAATCCGTAATTTTCACGCGCCGCATCAATCGCGTTTTTGATCGTTTCCAAACCGTCTTCGATCTTTAGTGCCTGCATCATCGCGCCGGCTTCCTCCGGATTTGCCGCGACGCGTCCGCGATACAGATCGGGCGCGATTGCCGTAAAACCTTCTTCTGCATAACGGCGGGCGATGTCTTTGATGTGTTCATTCAAACCCCACCATTCCTGAATCACGATGACGGCTTTGCCGTTTGATCCAGATGGCGTTGCGACAAAAGCGGTCGTTTCTCCGCCTTCGGTGTTAAAAGATAAAGTTTCGGTTGTCATAAAAATTCCTCCTTGAAATTTGTTTGGATTGATTATATCAAAAGTTGAGAGTTACGCATTTAGGCGTGAGAATCGTTTCTTTACGGAAAAGTTTCGGGATTTCTTTAAACTTTTCCAAACAGCGCGGTTTTTCACGGCTGAAGGAAGGTTTACTCTGAACTTTTAGTTTCTTTTAACTTCAAACAGCGGCGAATTTTTCTTTTCGCTCGTCGCAAAAATTGATCTTCCGTCTGCTGAATAACCAACTGCTTCGCCTTGTTCACGTGCGCCGAGTTCGATCGTGGCGGGTGTTTCTTTCCATATCTCATCAAAATCTTTTGCGGTTTCGGGTAAAACAAGCTCGTAAGCGTTGAAATAATCGCAGATCATAACGCGTTTTCCGTCAGGCGAAATATCGCCGCCGGTAAGAAAGCCGTTCGGAATCGCCGGAACGCTGAAATCAGCGATTTTTTCGAGTTTATTTGCTTTACTTAAATCAAAATCGCTTTTGATCTTATAAACCGCCGCCGCGCCGCTGAGTCGTTTAGAGAGAATATAAATATCGCCCGTGACTGGATGAACCATCAAAGTTTCGGCATCGTGACGCGTTTCGGGATAAGTAAACCTGATTGCTTCGGCACTTTCGGTTTCAACCGGATTTTTTTTGCTTGAAGATCTGTTTTCGGCGGAAACTTTTGGTTCTTTGACGCGGTAAACGGTAAAGTCGGCGCGGCTGCGCGTGTTGTTGCCGATGTCGCCGATATAGAGAACGCACTCGCCGTTGGCGTTTTTTATTTCGGCAATGTCTTCCCAATCAATATTTTTCGCGCCCGACACTTTCCACGTTCCGAGTTTTTCGCCTTTTTTATTGAGCGCGAAAATAAAAGCGTCGTCGCCCGAATCGTTATGCGTCCAGAGAACGTCCGATTGACATTTTGAAGCGGCGATTCCGCTGCTTTCGGTAATTTCGGTTGATTGGATTTTGCCTGTAACCTTTGGTTTGTCATAATTTGAGTTGGAATTTTCGTTTGTTTTATTACTGTTTCCGGTTTTGCTTGAAAAAACTGAAGAACAACCAGAAAAAATTAGGCAAACAAGCAAAAATGATATGACAAATGCGAAAAATTTAGTTATAGTTTTTTGCAACATACTTCACTAAAATGGATTATAACGCATTGTGCCAGACAAAGTTTAGAAAAACTTTTTTCGTTTGTTAATCGTAGAGAATTTTAGGTTTTACCCCAAAGATGATTGTCGGAACTGAATGGCTCGTTGAAGCCGAAGAATGTAACGAAAATCTGTTGCGTGACGAAACACTTCTGCGCGCTGTTTTTTCGCGTATCATCAGCGATTTGGGCTTGAAAACCATCAAAGAACCGCTCTGGCACAAATTCGGCGGCGAAGGCGGCGTAACGGGTTTGTTAATGCTGACAGAATCTCATCTGGCTTGCCACACTTATCCCGAACACGGTATCGCGACTTTTAATCTCTATTGTTGCCGGACCCGCCCGGAATGGAATTGGGAAGAAAATCTAAAGGAAATGTTGAGCGCAACTGAAGTGAAAATAACAAAGATCGAACGTGGAAACTCGAAATCCGGAATCCAAGATCCGAAATCCAAAATCGTGGGAGGTGAAGTTTGAGCGTTCTGAAAGCAAATTGTCCGTCGTGTGCCGCGCCGATCGAGTTTCAAAAAGGCTCGACGATTGTCTTGGTGTGTCCGTTTTGCCGTTCCGCGGTCGCGCGAACCGACCGCGGTTTAGCGGATCTGGGTAAAGTTGCGGAAATTCTCGATTCCGAATCGCCGCTCAAGCTCGGGCTCAAAGGTCATTTTAAGGGTCAGCGATTTGAACTCACCGGCCGCGCCCAACTGCGCCACGAACTCGGCGGCGTGTGGGACGAATGGTATGCGACATTTTCCAACGGTTGGGTCGGCTGGCTCGCCGAAGCGCAGGGCAAATTTTATCTGACGTTTTATCAACCGTTGCCAGAAGGCGCACAAATTCCGTCTTTTGAGCAATTACAGCTCGGACAAACGATCGAAGCGATCCCGAGCCAAACGCCATTGATGGTGACGGAAAAAGGCACGGCAACAGCCGTCGCGGCGGACGGCGAAATTCCGTATAAGTTAGAACCGAACGAACGAAGCAATTACGCCGATCTGTCGGGCAAAAATAACGCTTTCGGGACGATTGATTACTCGCTCGATCCGCCGTGGGCATTTGTCGGAAACAATGTCACGCTCGAAGAGATCGGACTCGGCGACGCGAAGAGCGTCACGCGCGAAGCGCGGCGAGTCTCGACCGAAGGCGTCGGTTGTCCGAACTGCGGCGGCGCGTTGAGTTTGACCGCGCCCGACAAAGCCGAGCGCGTAACTTGTCCGTATTGCAATTCGCTGCTTGATGTCAATCAAGGAAAATTGACCTGGCTCAAAGCCTTGAATCCGCCGCCCTCGCCGCCCGATTTTGTTTTGAAGGTCGGAATGGAAGGCGTCTTTATGAACGACGCGAAGTTTAGAATTATCGGAGCGGTTGTTCGCAGCGTGAAGATTGACGGCATTACATATTACTGGCACGAATATCTGCTTTACAATCCGTTGATCGGTTTCCGCTGGCTTGTTCACTCTGACAATCACTGGAATTTTGTCGAACCTGTCAATCCGGCGGAAGTTGAAAGCACGCAAATTTACGGAACCAGTTCAACCGTTAACTACAACGGGCAAAGTTATAAAATTTTTCAGGATGCTCCGGCGATCGTTGAATTCGTACAGGGCGAATTTTACTGGCGCGTCGAACAAGGCGAAACCGTCCGGGCAACTGATTATGTCGCCGCGCCGCTGATGCTTTCGCAGGAAGCAACCAACAACGAGATCAATTGGTCGGTCGGCGTTTACCAAACCAACGCGGATATTGAAAAGGCTTTTAACATTACGGATTTGCCGAAACCGTGGTCGGTCGCGCCAAATCAGCCTTTTACTGGCGGATTTTATATCAAATGGGGCTTTGGTTTCCTCGGGCTTTTGCTTTTGGTGGCAATTTTTATGCTTCCATTCAGTACCACCAATACACCGCTCAATGAAACTGTAACTTTACAGCCGACGGCAAGCGCAACCACGGCGCAGACGGTTTTTAGTCAGCCATTTGAATTGAAGGGAAACCGCAATGTGCGGATCACGGCAAATGCACCGGTCAGCAATGCTTGGGCGGATCTGGATGTTGATCTGGTCAACGAACAAAATCAGGAAATCGAATCTGTAAATATTCCGATCGAGTATTATTCGGGCTCCGATAGCGACGGTTCGTGGACGGAAGGCGGTCAATCGCAAGACGCTACGCTCTCGTCTTTGCCGGCCGGAAAATACACTTTGCGCGTCGAAGGAACCTGGCAAAATTTTCAACAACCGATGCCCGTCGCGGTCAAGGTCGAGCAAAATGTTTCGCGAGGTGTGAATTTCCTCTGCGCGTTTGTCGTAATGGCGATTTTGCCAATTCTGGCACTGATCAGAAAATTTATGTTTGAATCGCGTCGCTGGGGCGAAAGTATGTTCGGCACTACTTCAAGCGGTGGTTCGGATGATGAATGAGAGTAGAGAGTAAAATCTTCAGACTCTCTACTCTCCACTAAAAAACTTATGGTTAAATCACTTTTCTTAATTTTCGGAATCGGAGTAGTTCTGATGTATGCGTCGGCTTCGTGGTTCGGTTGGGAATTCGCCAATTCGGGAAGCAATTCAAGACTTGGAATGCCGTTTATTTACGGCGGTTTTCGTGGAGGAAAATAAATGCTGAATCTTTTATCAAATATAATTCCGTTTGCTTTTATCGTTAAACTAGAAGAACTTTTACCGGTGTTGGCGACAACCATAATCTTCGTTCTGATCGGTTTGGTTGTTTTTGGTATCGCGTTTCTGATTGTTGTTAAAGTCGCGCCGTTTTCGGTCAAGAAGGAAATCGAAGACGACCAAAACACCGCTCTGGCAATAATTATCGGTGCAATGATCATCGGAATAGCGATTATAATTGCCGCCGCTATCAACGGTTGATCATCAAAAAATCATGTTTCGAATTAAAGACTTGCCGACGGAAAATGATTGGCTTGCCCGAAACGATTTGCAGACAAAATTATCATCACTTTTTCTACCATTAAAGAGAAAGGTATGAGCAACTTAACCGCAAGATGTCCTTCGTGCGCCGCGACCGTTGAATTTCAAAAAGGTTCAACGATAGTTTTGGTTTGTCCTTTCTGCCGTTCGGCCGTTGCGCGCACCGACCGCGGACTTGAAGATCTGGGCAAAGTTGCGGAAATCACAGATTCGCTCTCGCCTTTGCGCGTCGGTTTAAGCGGCACCTGGCGCGGACAGCGTTTTGAACTGACCGGACGAATTAGAAAGCTTCACGAACTCGGCGGGTTTTGGGACGAGTGGTATGCGATATTTTCAAACGGCTGGGTCGGTTGGGTTGCCGAAGCGCAAGGGAAATTCTATTTAACTTTTTTTCAGGCACTTTCGCCGGAAAATCCGTTGCCGTCATTTCAGCAGCTTCAGCTTGGTCAACAAGTTTCGCAAATCCCGTCAAAAACGCCGCTGATGGTTGCCGAAAAAGGCACGGCGAAGGCCCTGGCGGCCGAAGGCGAAATTCCATTTAAGTTTATTCCCGGCGAGAAATGGGATTATGCCGATCTATCGGGCGAAGGCGATGTGTTTGGAACGATAGATTACGGTAAAGATCCGCCGCAAGTTCTGATCGGGGAGCAGTTGGAACTTGCAGAAATCGGGCTCGGCAATGCCCGACCGAAAACCGCTGAGGCTCGATCCGTTGACGCAAAATCAATCAGCTGTCCGCATTGCGCGGCTCCGCTTGAATTAGTTGCGCCTGACCAATCTCAGCGCGTCACCTGTCCGTTTTGCAATTCTTTATTGGACGTTAATCAGGGAAACCTGACATTTCTCAAGGCACTCAACTCTGAGCAAAAATTTACATTCGATTTACCGATCGGTGCCGATGTTTCTTTTGAAAAATTTGCGGGCGGCGCAATTTTCAAGCTGATCGGCGCGATGCGGCGGAGCGTGACCTTTGACATTAAATATTATTGGAACGAATATCTGCTTTATAACCCGAAGATCGGCTTTCGCTGGCTGGTTCACAGCGACGATCATTGGAGTTTTGTTGAGCCTGTCAATTTGGCGGATATTAGGGAAAATGAAGATGCGGATGTATCTTTTGATAACAAAGGCTTCAGAGAATTTCAAGATGCAAAGGCAACCGTCGAATATGTGACGGGCGAATTTTACTGGCGCGTCGAACAAGGCGAAACCGTGCGCGCGATTGATTATGTCGCGCCGCCGCTGATGCTTTCAAAAGAAGTTGCCGAC
>JANLTD010000156.1:0-2020 GCA_031362765.1 Acidobacteriota bacterium
CGAAAAAGTAAAAGAATTGCAATCGGCGGGCAAGATCGTCGCTTTTGCCGGCGACGGTGTTAACGACGCGCCCGCACTCGCACAAGCAAACGTCGGAATCGCGATGGGAACCGGAACGGATGTCGCCATCGAATCAGCGGATATTACTTTGCTCAAAGGGGATTTGAGCGGCATCCTGAAAGCCCGGAATTTATCGATCGCGACGATGAAAAATATTCGTCAAAATCTGTTTTTCGCGTTTGTTTATAACGTCGGCGGCGTTCCCATCGCGGCGGGCATTCTGTTTCCGCTGATCGGCATTCTGCTTTCCCCGATGATTGCCTCGGCAGCGATGACATTCAGTTCCGTATCGGTTATTCTAAATGCTCTGAGACTCAGAAATTTGAAGTTATGATTTAGGTTTTTGGTCTTTGGGTTTTGGTATTTGGACTGATCGCAATTAACTAAAAACAAAATACTAAAAACCAAAAACCATTTATTTTATGAATAAATTAGCATTGGCAATTCACGGCGGCGCGGGAACGATCCATAGATCGGAAATGACGGCCGCGCTTGAACAGGAATATCGCAACGGTTTGCAAAATGCTTTGCAAAAGGGATGGGAAATTCTTTCAAAACAAGGCTCCGCGCGTGATGCGGTTGAAATCGCGGTTGTCGAACTCGAAAATTTTCCGCTCTTTAATGCCGGAAAAGGCGCGGTTTTTACGCACGAAGGCAAAAACGAACTCGATGCCGCGATTATGGACGGCTTGAAACTTAAAGCCGGTGCGGTCGCCTTTGTCCAAAACGTCAAAAATCCGATTAAGCTGGCACGGCTTGTGATGGAAAGAACGGAACATATTCTGCTCGCCGGCGAAGGCGCGAACGAATTTGCCCACGAAATGCACGTAGAGTTTGAATCGGACGAATATTTTTTCACCGAACATCGCTATCGGCAACTTCTGACGGCGATCGAAGCCGGACGCGTGCAGCTTGATCACAGTACTGAAGAAGTCAAGAGTCAGGGGTCGAGAGTCGAGAGTCAAACAAATCCGAAATCACAAATCGCCACACCCAAATCGCTTGGAACAGTCGGCGCGGTTGCGTGCGATTCGTCGGGAAATATCGCCGCCGCGACCTCGACGGGCGGAATGACGAACAAAAAATTCGGACGCGTCGGCGATACGCCGATCATCGGTGCGGGCGCGTTTGCCGAAAACGCGACCTGCGCGGTTTCCTGCACCGGCCACGGCGAATATTTTATGCTCGGCGTGACAGCATACGACGTGGCGGCGCGAATGAAATACAAAGGTCTGAGTTTGAAAGACGCGGCGCACGAAACGATCGAACATCTCACCAAAATCGGCGGCGAAGGCGGCTTGATCGCCGTTGATGCGGCGGGAAATATCGCTTTGCCGTTCAACTCGGAAGGAATGTATCGCGCTTTTTTAACAGCTGACGGCGAAATGAAGGTTCAGATTTACAGATAGTTTCTACTTTATTCTCCTCCTACCATGAAAGTTTTTTTCAAAGACTTTACCGCCACTGGTTTCATAATTATCTTCAATTCCAGCTTTGACTTCAACCTCAAAAATGTAAAGATTCGATATTTCGTTTCCTTGCTCGTCAATTACTTGATGCCATTCAATAGAGTAATCTTTTGACGGAGTCAATGGAGGTTTGATTTGGAATAGTTTATTTTCAGTATTTTTCTTAATCTGGTCTCTTTGGTCATAATTCAAGGTCATGCCAATTGTAATTTTGCGTTTATCACGAACTCCAAAATAAATGCTACCACCTTCACCTCTAGCGTAAGCAACGGCGAATTCATAAACCTCATTGGGAATATTATTTGGCTTTACTTCTTTATATTCAATATGCAAACCTTCGTCTTCTTCGGCTGATTGGTTATAAATAAATTGTTTCTTACTTGGAAATGGTGGCTTTCGGGTTGCTATTAAACTGTTGAGAATCTTCGCTTGCTTGTTAGTCAAAAAGGTGAATTTTCTGTTTGGAAAAGATAGCAATCCAGCTAAATCCA
>JANLTD010000166.1:0-3037 GCA_031362765.1 Acidobacteriota bacterium
CGAAATAAACTTCCGAATTGCGCAGATCGGTCAATTCATTGATCAAAACCGCTTCGAGTTCGAGCTTGGCTTCTTTGACAGGCGTGCCTTTGACTTCGACGCGATACGCCGGAATCCAACGAATTCCGCGTTCGAGCGCGGCGACGCCGAGATTTATTTTCTCGCCGTCACGCGCACCGTCAACTTTGATGGAAAGACCATTTTCTTTGGTGATTTTTGGTTTTTCCATCTTCGCCTGACCGACAATTTCGATGTTTCTGATCGAACCGACCGGAAAAAGCATCGTCCCGGTTTCGGTCTTTAAGGCGATGACGATCTCCGATTCCTGATATTGATAATCAACGGTGCGCGGCACCGCAAAATTCCGGTCTCGACTGAGAATTTCGTAAGTTCCCTCAAAGATTTTCGTCGTGTTATAGGTATCCGTAAAACGAATCCGCGCGCCTTCGTTTGCCAACAGAATTTCGGCAATGTCGGTGACACGCGCGGTTTCGCGCTTTTCGGTTTCGGAGGCGAGCAATGACATTACTTTGACATTCGGCGAGGTCGAATAGCCCCAAACCGTGCCAAGCACGCCGATCGGCGCATTGGTCGTCGAGACCCAGCCGTTTGAAATCTGCGCCTCGCCTTCGCGATATGTAAAAGCGTAACCGTTCTTAAAAACCGCGACGCGTTTGACATCGGGCGAGAATAAAGTTTGGGCGAAAATCGAGTTGACAAAGATACCGCAAACCACTAACAGGACAGACAGTTTTTTCATGGTTTTTCCTTGTATTTTATTGAACTTATTTGCTAGAGATGCCGCATGACGGGAAATTAGTTGCACAAACGTCTAAAACGATAAAGCCGAAAACTTTGGACAAAAGTTTTTGTGATGTCTGTTTTTGCCGGAAAAGCCATTTCCTCAAGTCCGGAATGGATATTGTTACTGATTTTACGCATTAATATTGTTCAGCCGTATTAATCCGGCTTTTCCGCGCTTCGCGGCAGTTACCCGCGACGCGCGGAAAACCGCCTAAAATGCGCCGCAAAGTCATTTTGCGTAACATCAATTACTAGTAGAGCAATTTTTAAGCTTCCCAGCATTTGTTTAATCCGGAATCTGAAATTTGAAATTTGAAATTAAAGTTGAAACCTTGCTCAATATAAATCAAGTTTGGCGTTCGCTTTTTGTTTGAGCCAGTCGAACATTTGTTTGCGGGCATCTTCCCACAATGTTGAATGAGCAAAATCCTCAAGTCTTTTCTGTTTGGATTCGCCTTCTTTGTATGAATAGCTAACGGTTGAGGCTGATTTGGCTTCGAGCGCAAAACTGCACAGCGGTTGATTATTAGTCAGATCAACAATAAAGGTTTCGACCGACGCTTTTCCCGGAGTATAGGTTTTTTCGTCCCGTGCGACGGGTTCGGTCAAATTTGTCACACGGCTGACCACCAGATAACGATAAGCTAATGCCGCTTTCAAACGATCTTCCAAATCACCGGCGCGGCCGTCCATCGCCGAAGATGCCATCGGATTCTTGGGACCCGTCCAACGGATTCCATTTAACAATTCACTGTTCGTTGTGATATTCATTTTCGGTTTTGCGTCAGGATCCGAAAGCTCTTCGAACATCACCATCTCGGTATTGAATTGTTTGGTTTTTTCATTGAATTCGATGGTCGGATTCGTCGCCGGACAGTTGTTGTTAAGATTGCCTTGCGCGGGCAGCGACTTGGCAATTGATTGAAACTGTTCTCTTTTTTTCTTAAAATCGCCCTCGTATTTCTTAAGAACATCAGAAGTCTTGGGACCGCAGCCGATCTGGAAAATGCAAATAACCAGCAAGAACAGATAAGATTTATTTTTCATAATTTATTCCGAAATATTACGACAAGTTGGTGAATTTCTCAATATCAGTAGATACCAAAATCGTAGAGCCTCAATAAAACTTATCACTGATGCATTACACCAAAATCAGTATGGTGAGCGGTAGTGAGCCGGTTTCTTGATAATCAACTTGAATGAAAACGGAGGCGCCGCGCTATCGCTCCACTTTTCTGAATTGCCATATAAACGGCGTTTTAAGTCTTCCTATAAACTTCGACACCATCCTTATATTCAACCGCGATCTTGCCTTCAGTTTCGGCGTAATCGAGATGTGCAATTGATTCGGAAATCGCTAAAAATCGATGAACATCGTGGTCAATCGCGTTTGGGAACAGCTTTTGCGCAAGGTCAAAAGCCGAGATCCCTTGTTTGGACACGAGCGAGATCGCGTTGCGCTGGCGTTCGTCGATCGCGCGAACGTAGCGATTGAAAATTTCCTCGAAATCCGTGATCGGTTCACCGTGGCCGCCGTACACAAGCGTCGGTGCATAACTCCGGATCTTGGCAAGACTGACGAGATATTCTGCCAGTGACTTAAAACGTTTTTCCGGATCGAACGGGTCGAGTGAAACGATCGGGTTCGGCGTGATGCGTTTCAAAACGCAATCGCCGGCGATAATTGTCCGATTTGCTTCGCGGACAAACGAACACGAACCGGGCGTGTGTCCGGGCGTATGCAGAACTTTCAGCGTTCCGCTTGCAAATTCAATCAGCATTTCGTCGGCCAGCGCGGAGAATTCACCGTCGCTCAAAGCATCTGTGAGCAGCGAAATTTCACCGTAAATTGACTGCATTTCCTGAAAAACAGAATCGGGAACTCCGGCGCGAAGCATTAATTTGCGGTGTTCCGCACGCGCCAGACGACCGAACAGATGTCCGGTTTCCCAACCGTGAACAAAAATTTCCGCATTTTTGGCTTCATCGCGAATTTGTTTGGCGAGCCCGCAATGGTCTTCGTGCGCGTGAGTCAGCACAATTCTTTGAATATCTTTGAACTCAACGCCGTGACGCCGTAAATTTTCACGCAAAACGTCGCTTGCTTGTTTTGTTTTCGGCCCGACATCGATCAATGTCAGCGGATCTTCCTTGATCAGATAAATATTGACATTGCCGACATAAAAAGGCGTTGGAATTGAAAGCGGAATGATATTCATAAAATTTGTTACTG
>JANLTD010000169.1:0-11554 GCA_031362765.1 Acidobacteriota bacterium
CTTGAATGACCTTTGGCGTGACTTTGCGGAAATTGTTTTCGATCTGATTAATCTGTTCCGGTTTATCGTCAAAGAGCGCAAAACTCGCTAACAGGTCGGCGCGTCCGAAACCGCCGAATTGCTGCATCGTGTCATACAAACCTGACCGCAGTTTCACAAGCGCGCGGTCAATTTCGGCTTGGCTTACGCCTTTGGTTTGAATCTGTTCGATGACCGCATCGGTCGCCGCAAGGATTTCCTGCGGTGTGAACTTCTCGTCGTGGATCAGATCAACCGCAAAGAGCATCGGCCCGTTGTAATTGAACATATTTCCGAGATAATTGATGCCGCCGCTCAAACCGTTCGTGAATTTTTTGTTCTTGACGAGTTCCTGAAAAAGCCGGCTGTCTTCGCCTTCGATCAAAATCTGATCGAGCAAGCCCATCGCGTAATATTCTTTGCTTCCGCGTTTCGGCATTTGATAACCAAAACCGATCGCCGGTTTATTGGCGAGCTTATCGGTGCGCGTGACGGTTTTTTCCT
Source organism: Acidobacteriota bacterium (assembly GCA_031362765.1). Taxonomy (GTDB): domain Bacteria; phylum Acidobacteriota; class Blastocatellia; order Pyrinomonadales; family Pyrinomonadaceae; genus JAFDVJ01. The sequence goes on from JANLTD010000169.1 coordinate 523, forward strand.
GCGTTTGGCGCGGTTCGGAAATATCGGGCTGCGGTTCCGCCTTTTGTGAAGGAATCAAGCCGAAATATTTATTGACCCATTCTTTCCCTTGCGGTTCCTCAAAATCGCCGGTCACGACCAAAACGGCGTTTGAAGGCGTGTAATATTTGGTCGAGAAATCTTTTGCGTCGGCGAGCGTCGCGGCTTCGATGTCTTTCAGATCGCCATAAAAGTTATGCGAATTATACCAGTTGGTAAAAGCCGCCATCGGCAGATCGATCCACGGAAAAGTTCCGTATGGTTGATTCAAAACATTGACCTTTACTTCGTTGCCGACGACGCCTTGCTGATTTGTTAAGTTTGCCTGCGTAATGTCCAGCCCTTTCATCCGGTCGGCTTCCGCCCAGAGCAGAGTTTCGAGTTTGTTTGACGGCACAACCGCGAAATAATTCGTGAAATCAAAGCGCGTCGAACCGTTAAGAACGCCGCCGTTCGATTGAACGAGCTTGATATATTCCATTTTGCCCATATTTTTCGAACCTTGAAACATCAAATGCTCGAACAGATGCGCGAACCCGGTGCGGTCACGCGGTTCGATCCGAAAACCGATTCCGTAATAAACCGCGACTGTGACAAGCGGCGCCGACTTTTCGGGCGAAAGCACAACGCGCAGACCATTTGGTAATTTGTAATATGTAACGTTAACATTGATAGACTTTGTCTGCGCGTTGGCGGTTATCAAAACAGACGCGCCCATCGCCAGCAAAACAAAGCCTAAAAAGACTTTTTTCAAATGAATTTTCATAGATTAACCTCTTATAAAATTTTGCGGATAACTTGCTTTTATCTTATTCGATTTCCACGAAAAAAAGTTTCGATTTGTTACGAAGCGCAGGATTTTGAGGGTAAAAGGCGGAAAAAGTGAAAAAGTTGTGTTCAAAACATTTAGAACGACGCCGTAATCTAAATTGCCTGAAAAATTCTTCTTAGCGTCTTTGCTTCTCAATCGGGAAATGTTTTTTGCGGTATTGAATAAGTTCGAATTATTAATTACCAGCAAAGACGAAAAGATAAGACCTTAAGAAAACTCAATTTACACCGTAATAATACCAAGTTGCGCGTTAAAAAGCATTTCCTCAAATCAGCTAAAAGCTATTAGCTGATTTGAAAGTAGTTTTGAACCTCATTTCTTAAAGCAATCTGGCATAGGTTATCGCTCAGTCTGATCTTTTACGTCAATCGGATCGCCGGTTTGATGCTCCATGATCTGAAATTTAAGAAAAGCGTGAATCGCGGCCAAAGCCTCGGGATTATTTGTTCTGATCCTGACCCGGGCGCCTTTTTCGGTTTCTTCATAGCTGTATTCAATTTCCGTTTTAAGTTTGTCCATTTCGGTAACGCCGGTCGGAACTTGTCCGTGAACGGCAAATGGCGTCGTAAAAATTCCATTCTTGAACTGCCCGGCGATTTCAGCCAAATGTTTTCTTACACGGTCGCGGTTTTCCGTGTCTTTAATATCATTGGCTTCGACCTGAATTGCTCCGCCGCCCGCCATTATCAAAAAATGGTGCGTCGTGGCAGTCTGCGAAAAACCCATATCCATTTCGCCATTTTTCATGACCATTGCCAGATGTTCGGATTTATCCATCTGATCATCCGTCTTCACCTCTGCGGTCCTGGATTCATTTTTTTTCATCATCGGGCAATCTTCGTGCGATTTATCTTTACCCGCCTGTTTGGACATCATCGGACAATCTTCGGTTTTATCCTTTTTTTGCTGGGCATAAACCGCAATCGCAATGGTCAAAACGGCCGCAACCGCTAAGACGTAACCGATTTTTCGTGTATTATTTTTTTTCATTTTCTATCTTCCTTTCTTTCCGGATTTTAAATTTGGATAATGGTTTTCTATTTTCTCCTTCCCGATCGGCGGCGATTGATTTTTATTAGCCGAGGGCGCCATCAAAGTTTCAAGCAAACCGGCTTTTGAGCCCGAAGACGCCGTTAAAAGACGTTTGTCCCAATCAACAAGCGTCCGGCTGAGTTCTTCGCGTAAAGTCGTCAAAGCGATGATCTGATCTTCAACATTAAGAAGTTTTTCAGAGACCAATTGACGAACTTTCCGACAAGGCGCGCCGCCTTTATCACGTTCGCTCAAGATCCGCGCAAGTTCGGCTAAGGTAAATCCGACCGATAAAGCCCGCCGCACCAAAAAAACCCGTTTAAGCGCATTTTCCGGATAAAGCCGATAACCGTTACCCGCGCGGCGCGGACGCGGCAAAACGCCTTTCCGCTCGTAATACCGTAAAGTATCGGTGCTGACGCCGGCCGCCTTCGCTAATTCACCTGCTAACCAATGAGTTCGAATTGTGAAAACACCATCCATAAAATAAAGTGTAAAGTATGGAATTAATTCCAGTGTCAAGATAATAAATCCTTTTTTTCACTTTTTCATCTTTTTGCAATAATTTCTGCCGTCCGCCGATGCTGTTCACCGGCGGACGTGTCGGTTTGCGGCGTTTCGTGATAATGAAGAATTTCAAAATCGTCGAAAAATTCTTTCAGCTCGCCTTCTCGTAATAAAAAGTTTCCCGAGTCTTCGCCTTCGCCGTAGATATGAATTGCCGAAATAACGATTCCGCCGAGGTTGACGCCCTTTTTCATTGCGGCAAAAAGATCGCGCTGAAGATAATAAAAATCGCAGATCAGATCGTACGAGCATTCTTCGATCGCAAATTCGCCTTTTTCCAGATCGGCCGCGCGAAAATCAATCCTCAAGTTTTTTTCTTTGGCGCGCTGTTTGGCGATTTCAATTCCGACCGCAGAATTATCAACCGCCGTCACCTGAAAACCTTTTTCCGCCAGCAAAATAGCATTGCGACCGGTGCCGCAAGCCAGATCCAGAGCCTTTCCCGCTTTTAAGTTTTCGGCTAAAGCGATTAAAAGTTTGTGCGGTTCGGCGGAAGAATATTTGCCGCCCGCATAGCGTTCGTCCCAGGTTTCTTTCATCAGTTGAAAAGTTTAACTCATCAAAGAAACAAAATAAAAATCCGCGGTAAATTTTCCGCGAGGTCAGCGGAAAATGCGATGAGGGTTGTCCGAAAAGAAACTTTTCTCAAAACCGTCTGGGGCGATGCGAATGTCATTGACCACGTTTTGGCGCGGGCAATTTCCGAACTTCGCCGCTCTTTTAGGGATAATCCGCAAAATCCGCGTTTTATCCAAACAATTCCGAAAATCGGTTACCGGCTTTTGAAGCCTGTTTCGCAGGAAACATTTGAAGAAAGCAAAAATACCGTTTGGAATGTTCAGCCGACCTTTTCGTTTCAGCAATCCATTGGTCAAATCAGTCCGGCCAATCTGCTGTTTTTTTTCGGCGGTTTGCTGACTGTTTTTATCTTTTTGGCGATCTTCTTTGTTTTTGTCATTGGCGGGCATCAATCATCGCATATTCATTAGTTGAAAAATCTCCGGTAATCAGCTAAAACTTAAAGATAAGAAATCGAGCTTTTTAAGAAAATTATGCAGGAAATTACCGCAACCGAACTCAAGGCCAAAATGGACGCCGGCGAAGATATTCAATTAATTGATGTTCGCCAGCCTGATGAATATGCTTTTGCGCGCATTGAAGGCGCGAAACTTATTCCGCTCGGCGAGATCATCAAAAGAATGGACGAACTTGACGAAAACCGCGAAACCATCGTTCATTGCAAGATGGGCGGACGAAGCGCGGCCGCCATTCAGGCTCTCGAACGTGCCGGATTTAAAGGCGAAATGAAAAATTTGTACGGCGGAATTACCGCGTGGTCAAATGCCGTTGACCCGAAAGTTCCCAAATACTAAATGCAATGGAAAATGGATAATGGATAATAGAAGAAAGGCTTTCAATTATCAATTATCCATTATCCATTATCCATTTTAACTTACTTTTGAAACTTCCAGTCTCGATACGCGCCGTCGCCGTAAGTTTCCTGATAATTTTTAACGGCTTCATCTTCTGACGGAAGGCGTAAACCATCTGTAAAACGATTCATAAAGGCAAACGCGCCGGTTTGCAGAACAACCTCAACTGCGCCTTGTTCGCCGAATTCTCTTTTCAATTTTTCAAAATCCGCATCGGTTACCGAACCCGGCTGTGCCGTCAATTTTCGGGCAAATTCGACCGCCGTTAATTCACGCGGAGTCAGCGCCGAATCATCTTTTTTCATCGCCAGCAGTTTTTTCGGGTCAACGCCTAATCTTCGCAAACCCAAAACCTGATGAAGCGTGCAATAGCGGCAGCCGTTTGCCATTGAAACGGCAAATGAGATCTGTAATTGGATATTGCGTTCAATGGTCCAGCTCGCCCGATTTTGAAAACCGAAATCGCGCCACGCTTGCCCCAATGCGGGAACCCGCAAAAATGCGCGCTGCGAATTGGCAATTCCCAAACCTAAACCCTGTTGCGGCGTTTGGGTCTGCGCTTGCTTTGCATTTTCAAGAATTATTTGTGTTTGGTTCATTTCCATGTCCGAAACGAGGGCGATGCGCGCTTGCGGCGCAACTGTCTTATTGATCGAAGCGGCTAATTTAGGCGATTTGTCATTCAAAACCCAATCTTCGACCGGAAGATTGGTGGCTTCGACAAATCGTACAAAATGATTGAAAAACGAAACCGTCATCGTCAGTTCGATAACCTGCGAATCGTTGTAAGATCCGCGCGTCCGCGCAAAATCTTCATCTGAAATACCGTGAATGTCGTTGGTCAGTTTTTCGGCGTAGTCAAGCGCAATTCTCTCGGCTTCCGAAAAAGATTTTTTATCTTCCCAGGCTTTTAATAAACTTTGTCCTTTATCCGTCGCCAGCAGCCAGCGGTTCGTCTGCGCGTAAAGATAGCCGCTGCCGTAAATCTGCGCGATCTTCAATCCCATCGCCATTTTCGTTTCGGGCGCCACACTGCCGCCGAAAAGAAACGTCTGGACAAGATTCGCAAACTGCGGCGCAGCTTTCGTATTTTGCGCCAAAGCCTTGATATAATTCGGCACATTCGCCGTTTCGAGCGCGTCGGCGTTTTTTATTTCTTTAACTTCCGCCAAAGCAACCCGCGGTTTGGCGTTCACCTTTTCTTTGGCAAGTTTTTCCAAATCGGTGAGCGAATTATTCGCCAAACCCGAAAAGACAAACGATAAAATTAAAATTGCAATTGATAAAACTCTCATATTTCTGTGCCTTTTATAAATTACCACCAGCTTCAGCGAGTGGTTCAGTTAATTTAGGACTAAAGGCTTTATCCAAAATCAAAAATAATTTCAAAATAGCTTTAGCTGAAGCTATTCGGATGTTTTAAAATTTTATATTCGGCTAATGCCTTTTATTTTCAATTCCGTCCACTAGCTCAAGCTAGTGGCAATTGATAAGACTTATTCCAAAATGTAGTCAAACGTAAACCTGCCGATAAAGATTTTCCCCTTTTTGTCGGTCGGCGGCGCAATCAGAAACGAATAGATCGCACCCTTGCCTTTTTCGACTTTGGCTTTGGCTGCGCCAACGAGTTCGCCGTCCTTCGCACGATAAAACGTCACGCGCAAAGTTTCGGCGTCGAGCCGCTGATAACCAAAAATATATTCGTCTTTCGCTAAACTCAAATCGCCGACTTTAATTCCGACCGCAGTTTTGAAAAAATGCGTGTATTTGCCGTCAGCTTCGTAACCGGCAGTAATGATCACAACGCCGAGAATATTACTTTTCCCGTCGGTAATTCCCGAAGCCGTCCGAAATTCGGTTTCGATATTTTCCTTGATTACCGTGGCTTTTTCGGGAACCGATCTTTTCAGTTCGGCTTCCGTCATCTTGCGCCAGGTGCTTTGCGCGAAAATATTCAACGCAAAAATCGCCGTGATAAATAAAATTGTCAGAATTCTCATAAGTCTTTTTTGACGCAAAGTTGCCGAGACGCAAAGGCGCAAACAAATATTTCAATTGGTTAATCGAAATGGCATCTTTCATTCTTGATGGCGGCCCAAATCCTGTCTAATTGTTGCCTGAAAACAGCCCCAAAATCCTTCGCGCCTTCGCGCCTTCGCGTTTTAATCGTCCTACTAAAAAATAAACTTCGCGCTTGCCTGCATTGTGCGCGGTTCAAAGGCCTGCGTTGATTTGCCAAAGGTCGAAAGCGACAGATCGGCGTTCGGAAGATAAAGATTAACATTATTCAGCGCGTTGAAAGCTTCGAGTTTAAGCATTAATTTGCGCTTTTCGCCAAACGAAAATTGCCGGCCAAGCGAAATATCAAGCGTCGTGTAGCCCGGACCGCGAAAAGTATTTCGGCCAAGATTTCCGTTTGTTCCGGGCGTCGGCACAGGAAAAGCGGAAGCCGGAAAAAGTCCGTTGAGGAAATTTTGGCGGTTGAAATTCGTGTTGATATTTGTGATCGGCGCATTCGGACGATCATAAAATCCGCCGCCGACCGCGCCGCCGCCGCCGTCACGATTGTAATCGCCGCCGGCGCTCGAAGCCGCGCCATTCCAAACCGAAAAAGGTCTTCCCGATTGCCCCGTGAAAATCGCCGAGATCTGCCAATCTTTTGCTAAAAAGCCAAGCCAATCATTGCGTTTTCCAAAAAGATCCGGCGTCCAAACGCCCGCAAACGAAAAGCGATGCGGAATATCAAAAAGCGAACGCGCCCGTTCGCATCGCAAACAATCAATATTCTGCGCACCTTTGCCGGGTTCGGAGTTGTCCGAAAACTGTCCGGTCGAAGTATCGCTCGAAGTGTCAATCCATTTTGAAAAACGATAATTTGTTTGCAGTGAAAAGCCTTTCGAAAAACTTTTGCGAAGTTCGATCGTTCCGCCGTGATAGCTCGAACTGACGCCGTTCGTCACAAAAAGAAGCGTTCCGAAATTCGGATTCAAACGATTTTCAACACCATCAAGCAAGTCGCCCGCAAAACGATTAATGTCGTCAATGCGTTCAAGATTAACGCCGAGCGTCCCGTTATAACCGATCTCGGCGATCCAACCGGCACCGAGCTGACGCTGAACGTTGAAAAAGAAACTCTCGCTGTATTGCGTCTTGATCGTCGGATTGACAACAAATCCGGTCGGACGCGGCGCACGTTGTCCGGGCAGCGGATTGATGCCGCCAAAAGCATTCAAGCCGCGCGCGAATTCGGGATTGAACGGAACGGGAATGCCATATAGGATCTGTGTGCCGAAACCCTGACTCGGGTTTGCCGCATTCGGTTGCGCGACAATTGACACGGCATCAGGCGAAAGCGCCCGCGCACCCGCGATAGATTGTCCGTGATGCGGTTGAAAAGCAAGCGAAAAGCCGGCTCTGACGGAAGTTTTGTTATCGCCGAACGGATCGAACGCGATGCCGACGCGCGGCGAAAAATTTGTCAGTTCGGGTTTGTATAGGCGTTTGACGCGACCGATCGCCGCATTTGTAATTTGTTCGCGAAAACTGTTTCCGCTTCCCAAAATTATCGAAGAAAGTAAGCCTTGTTTTTCCTTCGCATCGCCGAAGTAATCCCAACGCACACCGAGATTTAAGTTCAAACGCTGGTTGACTTTCCAATCGTCCTGCACAAAAAGTCCGGCTTCGATCAGCCGAAAATATCTTGGAAAGCCCGAAGGCTGACCGGTCGTCGGATTAACGGTCAGAGTTTGCCGAAAAGGCGCGTCGTTGATAAAACTCAAAAGCGATGTAAACGTGTAATTCCCGGCCGAAGCCGGACCGATCGCCAGCCCTTTGAAGATCCGTCGGCCTTCGCCCCCGAACCGAATCGTGTGATTTCCTTTGACCAAAGAAAAAGTATCGCGAATTTCGTAGGTTCGCAGTTTTGTTCGCGAATTAAAAATATCGCCAAACGGCGCGGTGATTCCGGTGATCGTGATTTCGGGAACGACCGCTTGGTCATTTCCGCGATTGGTATTGCTGAAGCCGGCGGAAAAGCGCAGATCGTTGGCCGCATTTTTCAAGATCTTTGTGTAGCCGAAATTAAAATTACCAAAAGCGCCGTCAAAAAAACCGCGTTCCCCGCGGATAGCTTTGCCGTTTGTCGCAGCCGACGAACTCGTCCCGCCCTGATCTTTTTGATATTCGGCGATCCATCGAAACGTCAATTTGTCCGTGTCTTTATTGAACGAATGATCAACCCGAACCAAATATTGGTCGAATTGAATATAATCGCGAAGATTGACGGAAACCGTTCCGGTCGCCGGAATGACGACATTATTGACGGTCAGGTTAGTTTGATTTTGATAGCCGTTTCCGACCCGATTCGGTGTCGGTGAAGCAAAATCCCGAAACAAGCGATTGGCGATCGAATTCGGGCGTGTGTTGGCGACGAATGCGCGAAGTTCGGGCGTTTCGACCTGAAACGAAAGAGCTTTGGCGAGCGCGTTTTTGGCACCTTCATAGCTTCCAAAAAAGAAAGTTTTCTTCTTGCGAATCGGTCCGCCAAAGCTTCCGCCGTATTGATTAAAAACCTGCGGAGCGCGCTCTTTGGCAAAAAAGTTTCGGGCATTGAGCGATGCATTGCGCGTGTATTCCCAAACCTGTCCGCGAAATTCATTGGTTCCCGATTTCGTCCGCATATTGACGACCGAACCGTTGCCGCGTCCGAATTCGGCGCTGAAATTCGAGGTTTGGACCTGAACTTCCTCGATTACCTCGATGCTCGGGACGATCGCCGGTTCGCCCGTATTATTCGCATTAACATTAAGCGCGCCGTCCAAAACATAATTATTTCCGCGATACCGATTGCCATTGACCGTCACGACGGGCGAATTTGTCAGTTTGGTCGAATTTGCCGCGCCCGCAATCGCCGTCGCGCCCGCGCTCAATTTCGATAACGCAAAAATATCTCGCTGCGGAATCGGCAATTCGGTAATTGATTGCCTCGAAAAAGTGTCGGAAACTCTTGCTTCGTTTGAAACCTGCGTTAGATTTTCGTTACCTTCGACCTCGATCGTCGCGGAAACCTCGCCGATTTCGAGTTTAATGCTCAATTCGGAAGTTTGACCGACGTTTAATTTCAGATTTTTCAATTCATAGGTCTTAAAACCCGGAACGCGGACAAAGATCTTATAACTGCCCGACGGCAGACTCGGAAAGACAAACTCGCCGTTATCGTTGGTCGTCGTCGTGCTGATCTGCGCCGTCGCATCATTTTGCGCAACAATTGCCGAAGCCACGATCACATTTCCCGTGCTGTCCGTAACCGTACCGCGCAAAGAAGTTTCGGTGATCTGCGCGCTGACCGAAATACTGTTTAAAATCAAAATCGCCAAAATAAACTGCATTTTGACGAGCAAAGTCACTTTTCTCATCTTGATATTTTGAAAAATCTATCGAATGTTTTAGGAATTGGACTTTGTTTTTATACCAAACAAAAGCAACGAAAGTCAAATGTTTTACAGCTTAATCTCGTTATTAAGGCGAATGATTTCCATTCCTTCTTCAACTTTTGTGCGGCACGAAAGCACGGCTTTTTCTTTCGCGCCGTTTTTGAGCCAAACCTGACAATTCAGGCAATCGCCGTTCCAGCAAAAATCGCCGTAGGAAATGGTTTCCATTGAAAGAAACTGAAAACACCGCAGCAGTGAGTTATTTTCGGGAACATTTTTTATTTCGCCGCCGATCTCGATTTCAACGAGTTTCTCGAAAGGCTCGAAAATGTCTTTGTAATCATCTAAATTCATCGCTCATATTTTCGCTTTTCAAAGCGTTTTAGTCCAATGCCGAAGTTTGTAGTTTTTCTTTTTGCTCAAGGATAAATTCGATAAAAGCACGAATTGGCGCTGATTGTGCGCCTTTCAGCGAAACCATTGAAACCGATCGCTTTAGTTCGTGTCGTTTGATACGAATTTGCGCGAGCTTTCCGCTTTTTGTTTCTTCACGAACTGCCCACGAAGGCATCAAGGAGACACCTAAACCATGTTCGATCATCAGTTTGATAAAATATGTGTCGTTCGATTCGAGCGCCATTTCCGGTTCGACCTTGACCTTTTTGAAAAAATCATCGGTCGCCCGGCGAATTGACGCGCCGCGTTCAAACAATATCCAGCGTTCTTTTTCAAGTTCTTTGATCGAAATTTCCTTTTGCTTTGCGAGGCGATGTTTTTTACCGACAACTAAAACCAATTCATCGTCAAAGATCTCCGTCACCTGCAAAACCGGCGAATAGACCGCGAGCGAAGCAAAACCGACATCCGCAACGCCTTCGAGAATATCGTCGACAGTTTGTTCGGTCGAAACCGTGGTGCGAAAAACGAGTTCGACCGAATCAAACGCGTCCATAAATTCCTCAAAAAGCGGCGCAAAAAGATGCACAAGCGCCTGTGTTGCCGCCGCCACGCGAACTCTGCCCGAAACTCTGCCCGAAACTTTTTCGCGCAATTCTTCGGCTTCGTTTAAGATTCGCAACGCATATTCGAGCGCGATCTTTCCCGCGTCGGTCAAGATCACGCCGCTTTTCGCACGGATAAAAAGCGGTACGCCGAGCTCTTCTTCGAGTGCTTTCATTTGATGACTGACGGCCGATTGCGTCAGATGAAGTTTTTCCGAAGCCTTTGTAAAATTCAAGGTTTCGGCAATCGCGCTAAAAGTTCTGAGCTGCCAAAGTTCCATTCTTTTTAATAGTTTACAGTCATTACCCTGATTCATCGCAGCGATGAAAAATAAGAGTTGGTAATCATTACAATAGAATGATTATACTTAATTATAGTTTTTGTTGAACAAAGACTGAAATTAATATTTGTCAATTATTTTTTTATAGCTTTGACAAGGAGTTTTCATATGAATTTTTACAGGTTAGACAATACGGTAGATAAAATTTTACAAAATGTTCCCACGCAAGAACAGATTTTTCTCAAAAAATATTTAGATCAGGATTTGCAGAAGAAAGAGGCGAAATATTTGTGGGAAAGAATTGTTGACCACAAATGGTATGTCAGCGAACGGCTCAGACGCGACATCGGTTTTCGCGTTGCGGCAATTGATTATGTCGAAAATTTTTACGGGCCGCGTTTTTCGATAACGCGCCGAAGTAATTTCAGAAACTCGC
>JANLTD010000184.1:0-6148 GCA_031362765.1 Acidobacteriota bacterium
ATTGATTGATGCAGCTTGATCTTTCTAAGTTTAATAAAAACCAGTCCGAGAATGAGAATTAAGGTCGTCAGAGAATTTATCAAACCGATCGCGTGCGGCAGTGTCTTGGTCCATTCGCCAAGATCGAGTTTGGTCGGCAGACCGAGCAATATTGCGACAACAATCGGGATGACGATCGAAATCGTGTTTATAAAAAAGTTGGATTTTGTCTGACTTTGAATGTTCGTGTTGTTTTCCATTACTTACTTCCAAAACCCGAGCAAAGCCAGCAAAACCAACCAAAGACCGCCCATAAAATGCCAATACCAGCCGACTGATCCTGCGATCTCGCGTCGTTTTTCGAGCTCCGATTCTAATTCGTTTTTATTCCAGACGCGCAAAACAACATATCCGAGCCCGATAATTCCGCCCAAAACGTGGACTGCGTGAAGGGCGGTCATTATATAGAAAAATCCGGCGTATGGATTGCTCTGCAAATAATAGCCGCGGCTGACAAGTGCAAACCACGCCAAAATTTGCGAAGAAATGAACATTGCTCCTAAAACGGTTGTTGCGATCAGCCAGTTTTTCGATCTTTGGTTGTCGTTTATCGAGATTGCTTTTTGGGCAATTGTGTATGTAATGCTGCTGATCAATATCAAAGCAGTGCTGATATAAACCTGGATCGGCAAATTAAACGGCCGCCATTCAAGCACTCCATTGGTCGAAATAACGATATAAGCGGCGATCAACCCGCCGAATGTCATTAATACGACGATCAGCAAAAACCAGGTCAATAGTTTAGATTTGCTAAAAGACTTTTCATAAGATTCCGTAAATGAATCATTTGAAACGTCTCCGCCGTCGCTTCCGCCGCCATTGCCGCCGTTATTCTTTCCGCCGCCTGTTCCGCCTAACCCGCTCAGAGTTGCGCGTTTTTTGAACTTTCTTTCGGTCTTTATTTTTGTTTTTAGTGTTCCGAGCTCCATAATTTTTAATGATTAAAAACCATCAAAGCATAAATTATCGGTAAATAAAGAACCGACACAAGCAGCAGTTTTCGTGATTTTTCAAATGTTTTGGCGCGCGCCGTCTCGATGCTCGTCCACAAAAACCAAATCCCCAAAAGACTTGCTCCAACCAGATAATAAATTCCTGCAAGACCTATAAAAAATGGCGCAAGGGTAACAGGAACCAACAGAATTGAAAACAAAACGATTTGACGTGCCGTAATGCGCCCGTCTTTTTCGACCGCCGGAAGCATTTTTATGCCGGCTTTTCTATATTCATCCTTATACATTGTCGCAATTGCCAAAAAATGCGGAAATTGCCATAAGAATAGTATTGCAAATAGAATCCACGCGCCCAATGTAATATTGTCGGCCGCCGCAGTCCAGCCCATTAATGGCGGCATCGCACCCGGCAATGCGCCAATCGCGGTCGAAGCCGTGGTTCGTGTTTTCAAAGGCGTGTAAAGAAATACATATCCGACAATAACGATCAGACCCAAACCGGCGGTCAATCCATTGACCAGAAAAAATAAATAAAGTTCGGCAACAGAGCATTGCACGATACCAAAAATCAATGCTTCATTCGGAGTTATACGGTTTGTCGGTAAAGGTCGTTTTGCCGTGCGCTCCATCAATATATCGGTTTTTCTTTCAATATATTGATTTAACGTCGCGACTCCAAAAGCCAACAGTGTGATGCCAACCATCGAATTTATAAAAACAATAAAGTTAAAACCTTGATAGCTGCCAAGGTAAAAGCCTGCCGCCGAGGTCAGCACCAACATAAAAGCGATCCGCGGTTTGGTCAGCTCAAAATAAGCTGCCAGTTTTTCGCGCAGGCCTGTATCGCGCGTTTCCTCAATTTCTGCGGTAATTATATCCATTTAAAAAACTCTTTATCAGATCGGGATGTTTGAACAAGGATAACTTGTTCAAATCAATATTCCAAACTTAACTTTTATAAACACGTATTTTTTTCCTGACAAGCGAAACTTATTTTCTGGGGGATGACAAATAAATTCCGCTAAGTTATGATTTTTATACAAAGATGTCAGTTGTAGAAGATTCAATTAAAACAAAAGAGATTTCAAAACCCAAAACCGCGCCGATCGGCAACCGTGTTTTGGATTTTCTGAGTTCCGTGCGTTTCGGCGTTAGCTTGCTGTGCATTCTCGTGTTTCTTTCGATGCTCGGAATGCTCATCATTCAGCAAAACGTGCAAGGATTTGATGCTTCTTATGCGGTGCGAACACCTGCCGAAAAACTTATCTACGGTTATCTCGGTCTTTTCGACATCTATCACAGTTGGTATTACAACTTTTTACTGCTGGTTCTTTCTCTGAACATCGTTCTCGCTTCGATTGACCGTTTCCCGTCTGCCTGGAAATATATTACAACGCCCAAACTTTCAGCAACCCGCGGCTGGCTGCTCAACCAACCGATCAATGAGGTGATAAATATCCGGGGCCGCGACGAAAAGGATGTTGCCGATAAAATCAGAGAGGCTTTTGTCAAGAACGGATTTAATCCGCGGATTACCGAAGAAGTCAGCAAATATTATGCAACCGATGAAACGGGCAAGAAGAATTTTGATATTACTGAAAGCAAAACCGCTTTATATGTTTTCGGTGAAAGCGGCAAAATAAATCGTTTGGGCGCATATGTCGTTCACGTTTTTTTACTGACCTTGTTTCTTGGGCATTTTGTCGCTCTTCGAACCGGTTTTGATGCGGATGTCCGTCTTTCGCCGGACACAAATCCGGCGATACAAAGAGATTTCAGCGTCGCCCAAAAAACCGATTCAATTCAACTTATCGAGTTTAATCTCGACAAACAAGAACGTTTCATGGTCCAGTTACCGTTCACGATCACTTGCACGGAGATCGGGCAGAATCTGATTGATCCGAATGGCTCGCTCGATGTCACAAACACGCTCGATTGGCGAACACAGATCCAAATTGACGACCCGCAATATGGTCAGACAATTGCCGATGTCAGTTTGAACAATCCCTATTCATATCGTGGTTACCGTTTCTTTCAGGCGCAAACCGTGCCTTTGGGAAGTGCCAGCACGATGACGCTCGAATTGAAACCTGAAAAAGAAGGCGAAAAACCGGTCACGGTTGAAATAAAACGAAACGAAACCGTCCAATTAGCGGACGGAACATCAATCGCCTACAACTCATTTTTACCTGATTTTGTGATGCAGGGCGGACAGCCGACGACCAAAAGCGGCGATTATAACAATCCGGCGGTTGTTTTAGATGTGACTCCGCCGAATGGTGAAATGCTGAAGATTTTTGCGTTTGCCAATAAATTGCCTGACAATGCGCCGATCAATGCGCCGAAGGCAGGTTATCGTTGGCGGCTTACCGATTATGAAAGATCACCCTTAGCACATATTTTATCAATTAAATATGATCCGTATAATGCCGCGTTCATTGCCTGGTATATCGGCGGTTTCGGTCTGATCGGCGCATTGATCTTTGTCTTTTTCTTCTCGCACAAAAGAGTGTGGGCAATGATCGAGAAAAAAGCGGATAACGAATTTGAAGTCGTTCTTGGCGGAAATGCCAATCGAAATAATCAGGCGTTGGAGGATAAATTTAAAACCATTATTGATTCTTTAACGTCTTATCAGTTGTCAGAACAAAAAAATCAATAGTATTAACAATTATGGAAGAAGTAAGCAGAATTCAAAACGAAATCTTTTCTAAGCAGAAAAAATCTGAGGTTGATTCAAATCTTAAAAACTATTTGCCAGCGATTTTCGTGATTGCCGGTTCATTTTTGATGCTCGGTTTGCGTCTGCAGATCGGAGCGAATTTTATCACCGACACCGCGTTGATGATGTTGGCTTTGGCGTGCTATATTTTAGCCGCACTTTTTCAAGTCACAAATCTATACGCGCCGTCGGAAATGGCGCAGAAGATCGGTTTGTGGGGCGCAACACTCGGAGTTTTCTTTAACCTTTCGAGCTGGTTACTGCGTTGGGTGGCGGCTTATGATGCCGAGCTTTTCAAGCTCAGAGAAAGCGGCAATATGGCAACGCCGTGGCTTTTTCGCTATATTCCGTTTGCCAATTTATATGATCTGAGTCTCGCGTTTGCCTTTGGTGCCGGTATTTTTACCCTGCTGCTTGCGAACCGCAAACATTTTCAATTTCTGAGCGCATTCACATTGCCGCTCGCTGCTTTGATCCTGACTTTGGCAAGATTTATCGGCGGTGAATTGATTGATTTGCCGCCCGTGCTTGATTCTTATTGGCGGCCGATTCACGTCGGCGTCGCGAGTTTGAGTTACGGCGTCGCTTTGGTTTGTTTTGCGATTGCGGTGATCTATTTGCTTAAAGATAAAGTCAAAGTCGAATCAATGGCGATCTTTTCGAGCGTTTTTGCGATTGCCGTGATCGCCTCGGTGAGCGGCGCGTCCGTTGTCACGCAAGCCGTCTATCGGGCTGGAACTTTTATTCCGAGCACTGCCGGTGCAAAACCTTTTAACGCCTTTTTCCGTCTTGAAATTCCATACGTCGGCTGGACTTTGGCATTGGCGGCGATTCTTTTGCTGGGCGTGGTTGCGGCATTTATTTCTTACCATTATCAAAACAACGAAAGCGCAAAAAAAGTCGGACATATCTTGCTGAAAGCCGCGCTTGCCGCGCAGATCTTAGCGATTGTCTTTTTAGTTTCGGGCATCAAATCGGCTGATAACATTTACCCCAAATTACAAACGCAGCTTGTTCAAAATCCTGCCCAATTCGTTACTGTCGGCAAGGAAATTGCTTCAAAACAAGGTCTTTCAGCGACCGAATTTGCGGCTTTAACACCAAACCAATTCGAGCAGGCCGGTAAACAATACTTCCAAAACAACGGCGAAAAGATGTTTCTGAGTCTTAATACAAATCCGGTCGAACTCGCCGGATTAATAACGGCTCTCGCCGGAACATTTTTTGTATTGATGTTTTCGTTCCGCACCGAAAAACTGCGCGAAAGATTGCCGTCTCTGGAATCGCTCGACGGTTTAATGTATAAAACGGCGAGTCTTGCTTTTGCGGGCCTTGCGATGCTCCTGATCACGGGCGCGATCTGGGCAAATGAATCGTGGGGCAGACCGTGGGGTTTTGACTCGAAAGAAACCGGCGCATTGGTCGCGTGGCTTACCTACGCCGCGTTTTTGCATACACGGATCTCTCGCGGCTGGCGCGGACGAAGCTCTGCCTATTTTGCGATCGTCGGATTTTTGCTCGTAATTTTCACCTATCTCGGAGTTAGTTATCTACTTCCCGGTTTGCACAGCTACGCCTAATTTTCGCGTATCAGGAATCGAATTTGTTATTTCCAAATTCGATTCCTGATACTTTAAGTTTTAAGATTTTTTAATGCAAAAATATATTATTACGGGAGCGGGTTGTTTAATTGTCGGTTTTTTTATCGGTTTTTTTGTTTCAAACAATATTAATCGCAACACAAATGTACAGACAAATTTGCCGCCAACCCAGGTGGACGCGCCTTTTCTAAATCAGAAAACACAGGTTGCAAGTATCAAGGAACCAACCGGCGCGCCTTTGCCGGATGTTACTCAAACACTCGAAAAAGCGCAAAAAGAACCTGAAAATTTCGACGCTCAGATCAAAGCCGGTTTGATGTATTCAAAAATTCAACGCGCCGATAAAGCTCTCGAATTTTTCGATAATGCAGCAGCTCTAAAACCGACCGATTACGAAAAGATCGTTCTGCTTGGTAATTCTTATTTTGATATCAGGGAATTTCAAAAAGCAGAACTTTTCTATTTGCAGGCGATCGGGAAAAAATCAGACGACATCGGTGTCCGTACCGATTTGGGAATTACTTTTGTCGAACGCCCAAATCCCGATTACGATCGCGCTATCAAGGAGTTTCAAACTTCCCTTTTGCTGGACCCGAAACACGAACCAACGCTCTATAATCTGGCAATCGCATATTTCAAGCAAAACGATCAGGAAAACGCCGATAAATATTTGGCGCAACTCGAACAAGCTAATCCGACAAGCCAACTGAGCGGCAGATTGAAAGAGATGTTTTTAAAGTGAAAAAGGTTAAAAAGTGAAAAAGTGAAAAAGTTTGTTGGATAAAAATCAATCGACTTTTTCACTTTTAACCATTTTCACTTTTTCACTTTTT
>JANLTD010000216.1:0-3730 GCA_031362765.1 Acidobacteriota bacterium
CGGATTGATTTTGACGGCGGCGGGTACATTCGCATTTATAGACCCTGCAGCAAGATATCGAAAGGTTCTGTCGAAGGCAATCAATGCGCGTTCGAGCAATACTCGGCCGGCAGCATTTTAACCATGTCGGGCGAAGCGCAGGTCTTTACGGATGCAACAGTTAATTTGAAATGGAAATATTCGTATAACGGAAACACCCCTGAACCGTATTACCAGTATGGATGGAAGGAATACGTACCTGACTCAAAGTAGTCTTTGAGAGGATTAGGCTCACTGTCGGTAAGTATTTTGTTGAATGATAATTTGAGTTACTTTCCAAATGATGCCGTGCAATTTTAAGATTGTGCGGCATCTTTTTGTCTCAACATAAAATTTGAAGCAATTTTGTATTTTTGATACCATTGCTCCATTCAGAAAAATTGCCGAATGATCTTTATCTGCGAGCCTCACGATCGAAAATAACCGAATAGGAGTTTTGAAAATGAAGAATTTAACAAAAACATTTCTAAACGCTGCCGCAATTTTCTTATTCTTGATTTGCTTGCAATCAACGACGATCGGGCAGGAAGACCGCCGGGCTCTTGCCGAGCAGAAAATCGCGGAAGCCCAACAAATGCGCGGGCAAAATACGGCCGAAGGCAGTCGCGCCGCCATCAGCAAATACGAAGAAGCGTTGGCGATCTGGCGCGAACTAAGCGATAAAACCAAGGAATCGGTGACGCTTCGAAACATCGGCGTAATTTACCTCCAGCTTGGCGACGGGAACCTTTCGCTTGAAAATTTTAACGGATCATTGACCGCCGCCCGCGCGCTCGGCGACAAAGAGCTCCAGGCATATGCCCTACTTTATATGGGGCAGAGTTGCGACATACTTGGCGACGCGCGCCGCCAAATGGATTATTACGGTCAAGCGCTGCAAATTGCGCGGGAATTGAAAAATCTGAAACTAGAATCCGATGCGCTCGGCAGTCTCGGTGTCGCGAATTACCGGCTTGGCGAGATTCAGAATGCGCTCAATTATTATAATCAGTCGCTGGCGGTCGTCCGCGCCCTCAAAGAAAAAGACGGAGAAGCAATCTTACTTATCAACATCGGCGCGATTTATAGGGATCTCGGAAAACCGCAGAGCGCGATTGATAATTTTTTACAAGCATTGACGATCTTCAGGGAGCTTAACTCGCCGCAAAACGAAGCCGTGGTTCTCAACAGTCTCGGTGCCGGATACGGCAATTTGGGCGAGTTTCAAAAGTCACTCGATTACAATAATCAATCACTTGCGATCTACCGAAGGATTGGCGATCGTCGCGGAGAGGCGTATTCATTGAGCAGCATCGGCGGAACTTATTTCAGTTTGGGTGACAACCAAAAGGCTTTGGAGTTTTTCAATCAGGCGCTCGCTATTTTCCGCGAGGTAAGAGCCCGCCAGAGCGAGGCCTTTTTACTGAACAATATCGGAAGTGCTTACAAGCAATTGCTCGATTACCAGAAAGCTTTTGATTTTTATTCTCAATCTTTGGCGGTTCGCCGCGAGGTCGGAGATATTACCGGCGAAAGTACCGCGCTCTACAATCTTGCATTTGTCGAACGCGAACGCGGTAACCTGTTTGAAGCCCGCAGTTTGATTGAAAGCGCGATTAAAATTATCGAATCTGTTCGCGCTTCGCTTGCCTCGCAGGATTTGCGCGAATCTTTTTTTGCTCTGACGCAGGATATGTATCATTTTCAGATTGATCTAATGATGCGTCTGCACATCAAACAGCCGACCCAAGGTTTCGACGCGCTGGCATTGCAATCGAGCGAAAATGCGCGGGCACGAAGCTTACTTGATATTTTGGCACAAGCGCGGTCTGACATTCGGCAAGGAATAGAACCGGCACTGCTTGAACGCGAACGCGATTTGCAGAAACAAATCAACGCCAAAGATAAGGAACGAAGAAAAGCTAAACTTGCCCAACAGATCGAAGCATCAGATAAAGATATTCAAAAGCTGATAGATCAATATCAGGAACTGCAAACCGAAATAATACTCAAAAGTCCGCGTTATGCCGCACTGACGCAGCCGAAACTTGCCGATTTAAAAGAGATTCAACAGCTGCTCGATGCCGACACGCTTTTACTCGAATATTCGCTCGGCAAAGACGCCAGTTATCTTTGGGTCGTTGCGCAAAATTCGATCAAAACTTTTGTTTTGCCGAAACGCCAGGACATCGAAACCAAAGCGCGCGCGTTTTATGAAGCGGTCAAAAAACCGGACACAGCGGAAAAGGCTCAAATTGCCGCCGCTGAGTTGAGCAAACTATTGATCGCACCTGCCGCCGCTGAATTTGGAAACAAACGTCTGCTCATCGTTCCTGACGGTGTACTTCAATATGTTCCGTTTGCAGCTTTGCCAAGTCCAACGGTATTACGCAACGAACAACCAGCAACGAACAACGAACAGCCTTTGATCATCAACCACGAAATCATTTTTCTGCCTTCGGCTTCGACCCTGGCTGTGCTCAGGATTGACGCTGCAGGGCGCAAGCAAGCGACGAAAATTATCGCCGTCATCGCCGATCCGGTTTTTGAAGCAAATGATACGCGCATTCGTTCCGTCCCGACCAACCAAACTCCGAAAAAAGAAACGGTTAATCCATCGCTCGAAAAGGCGACCCGTGAAGCCGGTTTTTCATTGCCGAGATTGCCCGGAACACGCCGCGAAGCGACGACAATTTTATCTTTTGTTTCTGAATCGGAACGCAAACAAGCGATTGATTTTGAAGCCAATCTGACGACCGCAACCAGTCCTCAGCTCGCAAACTATCGCATAATTCATTTCGCCACTCACGGCTTGCTCAACAGCCAAAACCCCGAACTTTCGGGCATTGTCCTTTCGCTCTTTGACGAAAAAGGTAATTCACAAGAAGGCTTTTTGCGTCTTCAAGAAATTTATAACTTAAAACTTCCCGCCGATTTGATCGTCCTCAGCGCCTGTCAGACCGCGCTCGGCAAAGATGTCAAAGGCGAAGGACTTATCGGGCTGACCCGAGGCTTTATGTATGCGGGCGCACAGCGCGTCGTCGCGAGTCTCTGGTCGGTTGACGACCGCTCGACCTCAGAACTGATGAAACTTTTTTATCAGGGAATGCTGGGCGAAAAGAAACTTCGCCCGGCGGCCGCCTTACGGGAAGCGCAAATCGCTCTTTGGAAAAACAAACGATTTACCGCACCCTATTTCTGGTCGGCTTTTACGATTCAAGGCGAGTGGCGTTAAAAAAGTTTTGAGTTCCATCTTTAGACGGCTGTAATTGATAATGCGAATCAGGAGTTGAAAATGTCCGCGAATTTGGCTTAAAACTTCAAGGATTAGAAACATTAAAAAGAAATAGGACGCGGACAAACACGGATTCGGCGGATGATCGCGGATTTTTTTAGAAATCTGTGGAAATCCGCTCAATCCGCGTTCGTCTGCGTCCTATTTTTGACACTTTTCACAATGAAGTTTCAGTTTGCAAACAACTCTTCAGTTTATCAATATTCAACTCCTGTTCGCATTGATAATAAAACAAATCTAAAAAGCGCACGAAAAGGTTCCTGAAGACGGGACTCAAAACCTTAATCTGCCCAATCCGGCGTGTGGAAGATTCCCGCTTTATCAATCCGCTGATAAGTATGCGCGCCGAAGAAATCACGCTGGGCTTGAATCAGATTCGCCGGCAGACGCGCCGAACGGAACGCGTCAAAATAGGCG
>JANLTD010000269.1:0-5835 GCA_031362765.1 Acidobacteriota bacterium
CCTCTAGGCCCCCCCTTGTTTGGCGTAATCCCCTAAAAAAAATTTTACAATTTTCCCCTCACAGCCACCCCATATCCCCACATCTGTGGGCGAAGCCCTTGAAAATAAATTTGCGTAACATCAGTTATAACTATTTTCCAAAACTCTCGCTCAAGATCTTATCCAAAGCGGCAACCAGAAGATCGGCGTTGTCTTCATCAAACGGCATCGGCGGCCTTATCTTGAGGACATTGTGAAACGGACCGTCGGTGCCGAGCAAAATGCCGTATTCGCGCATCTTATCGGCAATAAATGCGGCTTCTTCGGCCGCCGGTTCGAGCGTTTCGCGGCTTCGGACGAGTTCGACTCCGAGAAACAAGCCCGAACCGCGAACATCGCCGACGATTTCATACAGTTCGGCAAGCGGCCGCAAACCTTCAAGCATTCGCTCGCCGATCTGCAAAGCGTGTTCCTGCAGATTTTCTTCCTGCACGACCTTGAGAACTTCCAGCCCGACCGCGCACGAAACCGGGTTACCGCCAAACGTGCTGAAAAACTCCATTCCATTGTCAAAAGCTCCGGCAATTTCGGGCGTCGTAACAAGAGCCGCGAGCGGATGACCGTTGCCGATCGGTTTGCCGAGAACGACGATGTCAGGCACGACCGCTTGCGCCTCAAAACCGTAAAAATGCGTTCCGATCCGGCCGTAACCTGTCTGCACATCGTCGGCAATGCAGAGTCCGCCGGCGGCGCGGACATATCTGTAAACATCGGCCAGATAACCCTCGGGAAAGTAGATCTGCCCGCCGACGCTCGGCACCGATTCGGCGATAAATCCCGCCAAACCTTTTCCCTGACGCTTCAGATCTTCGATGATCTCAGCAACGCGCCTTGCGTATTTTGCGCCCGCTTGCGCGTCACCTTTTTTGTATTTGCCGCGATAGACATCGGCGATCGGCGCCGCGTGAACCCACGACGGAGCGCCCGTTCCGCCCGGCCCGGCGTGTTTGTACGGGCTGATGTCAATCAAGGTATTTGTGTTTCCGTGATAGCCGGCTTCGAGCACGATCAGATCGCGCTGTTTGGTATAGACACGCGCCAAACGCAGCGCAAGTTCGTTTGCCTCGCTCGCTGAATTCAGAAAAAAACAGACGCTCAGCGGTTCAGGCAAGGTCGAACAAAGCATTTCCGCCAGGCGATTGATGTTGTCGTGCAGATAACGCGTGTTCGTGTTCAAAACGCTTGATTGTTCGTGCAATGCTTTGACAATTCGCGGATGACAATGCCCGACGTGCGGCACATTATTGTAAGCATCCAGATAGCGTCGGCCGTCTTCATCATACAGATATTGCTTCCAGCCGCGAACGATCTTGATGGGTTTTCGGTAAGCAATGCTCAGATTGCGTCCGATCCGTTTTCGGCGCGTCTCAAGTGTTTCGCCGCGTTTTGGCGTTTCGGGCGGAAAACGGTCTGCGGGAATCTTGAGGATAAGATTCGGATCGGGCGAAAAAGATTTCCAGATCTCGCGTTCGCTTGCCCGCGCAACACCCGGAAAATCGCAGCCGTTGTCCAGCAGATCCGTGATGATCTGCAAATGCAGATGCGGCGCCCAACCGCCATTTTCGTTCGGGTTTCCGATCCGCGCAAGCTGTTCGCCGCGTTTGATCTTTTGCCCGATCTGCAGATTTTCGATCGATTCCTTGCTGAGATGGCCGTAAAGCGTAAAGAATTCGCAAGCTTCGTCAATTTTATGTTTGAGAATGATCAGATGCCCGTAATCGAGCGGCGCAAGGTTGTATGCAAAAAGATGAACTTCGCCGTCAAGCGGAGCAAAAACCGGTTTACCCGCATCGCAAAACAGATCGATCCCGAGATGGATCGTGCGGTTTTCGCCCGCCAAGTCTTCGGCAAACAAACTCGAAGTGTAAATAAGCCGCGCTTCATCGTAACGTCCGACGGCGATCCGTGCATTCGCCTTATTTTTCAGCTCATTGATCTTAGCGGTCAATATTTCGGCGGAGTTTAGGTTTTCATCGCCGTTGATCAAAGGGCTTCCGATGCTCAGATCCAAAACCAAAACTTCTTCATTTCTTAGGTCTTCTTCAACAACCGATGCAAAATGATCCGCATTTTCACGCAAATAGTTGACTATTCTTTCGTTTAAGCCAACCGGTTCAAGTCCGCAGGCGGACCGAAATGCGGCTTCGGCAAAACGGTCATGAATTTCGGCAAGCTTCGGTAGCGTATTGCGGATCGGCGCCTGACTTATCGCCAGATATTCATCTTCGGGACGGCAGCTTTGCTGATGCGCGGCAATACAGACACTCATACACAAACGCAAAACGATCATTCCGAACAACACGCGTATCTCGAGTTCATCGAGCGCGAATTCGTCGTTGTAGCCTTTAATGATCTGAGCGGCAACTTTTAGCGGATCGGGTTTTTCAAGGATCGCGTAAGCAATGGCGATCGCCAGACCCCCGACCCGAAAGCTGTGAACCAGATCGCCAAAATCAATCAAACCGACCACGCTTTGATCCCGCGAATAGAGATCACAACCGCCGCCAACCAGAACATTGTAATCGTTTGCGTCATTGTGAATAACGCTTTTTCGTAAATTCGGCAACAGTGGCGCGATATTTAGCTCGTAATCGGAAGTTAGGTTTTTGACAAGCCCGCGTAAATTTTCGTCCGCGATCAACGATTGATACTCGCGGCAAACCTCCAAACCGTGCGCCAGATCCCAATGAAATTTTCGATGGATCGCCGCGTGGTCAAAATCTGACAAAGCCTTATCAACCTCTGCAACGGCACGGCCTAAATTGTTCAAAAGTTCCGGCGACTGCCGTTTGACGATCCCGAGCGGCACGCCGGCAAGATATGTGACAAGGCGCACAAAATGACGTGTGCCGTCTGAAGAGCTGATCTCGCCGATCGTTTCGCCCGCCGATGTCGGCAAAACCCGCTGGCAAAGCGCCGAGCTTTTGGCAACGTGATTCAACGCCTCGTTTTGTGCTTCAAGCATCGCACGGTCTTCGAGAGCATTGGCGATCTTCAGGACAAACCGTTCACCCGATGCGGTTTCAAGCAGAAAATTCTGATCGCGCTCGCCCGGCAATAATTTGGCGGCGGCACGAATTCCGTAAAATTCTCCGGCGATCGCAGCGGCTGAATCAGGCGTAAAACGGGGCGTATGTTCGAGCAATGACATATTCGGATTTTGGATTTTGGATTTCGGATTTCGGATTTTTAATGAATCCGAAGTCTTGAATCTGTTTTGATTAGTTGATTTAGGATTTCGGAATTCTGAATTGGGATTAAGCCTTGAATCAACGAGCAATCCGCAATCCCAAATCCCAAATCGAAAGCGGTTTCAATTATATTCAATGACCGCTTTTTACGTTACATAAATATTCCGTCTTTCCAAACTTAAATCTACTGAAGATCTAAATTTGTTGGGGAAAATGTAGATTCTACTCGGCAAATTCTCTTAATTCAACTTTTGTTTGGATATAGAGCGTGTTCGGCAAGTCTTATTCAACCTGCGCTTAATACGCTTTTCAGTTAGAAACTGATGTTACGCAAAGTAGTTTTGGTCGCTGAAGGCGACAAATATAATAGCGTAGGGTAAAGCGAACAAAAGTGAGCGGCACCCTACGACAGTTTGATAATTCGATCCGACGCTGAAAGCGTCGAACAAACAATGAATCAGTATTGACCGTGATTTGTTGCTCACTTTCAGCGAGCTGATGTCTTTTCTGCATCAACGTAGGGTTTCATTCGCTTCACTCATTTCACCCTACGCTATTATATTTGTCACCTTCGGCGACATCAGAATTTCAAGTTTGCGTAATATGAGTTATTACTGAGGCATTACTTCCTTTCCGGCTTGACGGCTTTGCGGGAACTCATTTTTCCTTTATTCTTGAGTTTGTTTAGTTGCAATCTGAATATCTTTTCCCGCAAAGCCGCAAAGAAAACTTAGTTTCTTAGGTTCTCTCGGCGACCTTGATTAACATAAATTATGAAACACTTTATCGCAGCATTTCTTTTATTATCGCTTTCAACATTCGGTTTCGGACAGAAAACGAGATCGCCGCTAAAACCCTTCACGGTCAACGGAAAAACGGTGATCGTTTATACGACCGCCGAATCAACAAATCAAAAACTGGCTGAAACCACGCGGCTGAAATTTATTGAAAAACGTCAACCGACCGAAGGCGAGATCAACGTTTTCGTCAATCCGAACAAAACTTTCCAAACTTTTCTGGGTATCGGCGGCGCATTTACCGACGCGAGTTCGGAAATTTTTGCGCGGCTGTCGAAAGACAAACAACGCGAATTTTTGGATGCCTATTACAGCAAACAAAAAGGCATCGGCTATACGCTCGGCCGGACAACGATCCACAGCAGCGATTTTGGCAGCGAAAGCTATACATATGTTACGGAAGGCGACAAACAACTCAAATCATTCAGCATCGAACACGACCGCCAATTTCGCATTCCGCTGATCAAACAGGCAATGCAGACGGCGGGCGGAAAGCTGACGCTTTTTGCCAGTCCGTGGAGTCCGCCGAGTTTTATGAAAAGTAACGGATCAATGCTGCAAGGCGGCAAGCTTCTGCCCGAATTCTATCAGCCGTGGGCAAATTATTTCGTTAAATACATAAATGCTTACGAAAAAGAAGGAATCCCGATCTGGGGTTTGACGATCCAAAACGAACCAATGGCGACCCAACGTTGGGAATCGTGCATTTATACGGCTGAAGAAGAGCGCGATTTTCTGAAAAACTATCTCGGGCCGACCCTCGCAAAATCAGGACTCGGCGACAAAAAGATCATCATTTGGGACCACAACCGCGATTTGATCACGCAAAGGGTTGATACGATCCTCGGTGACCCGCAAGCCGCCAAATATGTTTGGGGAATCGGTTATCACTGGTATGAAACCTGGTCGGGCGGCGAACCGATGTTTGAAAATGTCGAACAGGTTCACGCGTCTTATCCTGATAAAAACCTGATCTTTACCGAGGGAACGGTCGAGAGATTTGATGCGTCGCGGTATCAATTCTGGGGAAACGGCGAGCGTTACGGACGTTCGATGATCAACGACTTTAATAACGGAACGGTCGGCTGGACGGATTGGAATATCTTGCTCGACGAAACGGGCGGACCCAATCACGTCGGCAATTACTGTTTCGCGCCGCTCCACGCCGACACCAAAACGGGTGCGCTTGTCTATACGCCGTCTTACTATTACATCGGACATTTTTCAAAATTCATCGCGCCCGGTGCAAAACGCATTGCAAGCGCGGCAAGCCGCAGCCAGCTTTTAACGACATCGTTTCAAAATCCCGACGGCAAGATCGTCACCGTCGTGATGAATCAAAGCGACAAGGAAGTGAAATATAATCTGAGCATCGGAACCGAAGCGGCGGAAGCAACGATTTTGCCGCACGCGATCCAGACATTGGTTTTTTAATTATTCAACCAACATACTATTTAGGTCTTTGGTTTTTGGGTTTTGGTTTTTGGGTTTATTCAAGCTAAAACCATTGATTTTCAATCAAGATGCGCGGAAAAAAAGTCCAAAAAGGTGAGAAGTTCATCAGCAATTCGGTAATTTCTTTCAAAGAACCAAAAACCAAAGACCAAAAACCAAAAACCTAAACAATTACAATCGTTATGAAAATTAAATTATTGATATTTGCGTTTATGACATTTACATTTTGCTTGTCAGTTCAGGCAAAAGTCGCGCTGCCCAAAATTTTCTCCGACAATATGGTATTGCAGCGGGACGCGGCAATTCCCGTTTGGGGAACGGCAAATCAAGGCGAGAAAATTGTCATACGTTTC
>JANLTD010000299.1:0-13177 GCA_031362765.1 Acidobacteriota bacterium
AGAAACTGCTGAATTAATGGATAATTTATATTTTATATTTTATAAATTCGGGGTTTGTCACGCAAATTCTCAATTTTCAATTATCAAATATCAATTATTTCAGGGGTTTCAGCCGGAGTTAAAAAGAAACGCCGGGTAAAATTAAGCTGCGCTCCGCAAAGACCTTTTTACAAATTTGGATCTACTGAATAATTAAAAATGAAAAAAATCACCCGCAGAGAATTGTTAAAACTCGGCGGTGCGGCGATTGCGGGAAACTCTCTGATCGGATGCGGTAAATCTTTAAGAAAGTCCTCGACAAATTCTAAACTCAATCAATCAAATGTGCCGATCGTCACTCCGCAAGGACGAATTTTGCCGTCGGACGCCGCGCCGCTTGCAAAGCAGATCTTATACGAATCTGCGGCCGAACCGCGTCATCTCGACATTTCGCGGGACATTTACGGCGCGGGCGTGGCGATAAATTGGGGCGGCGAACCGCTGCTCAGGCGCGACGAAAATCAAAATCTCGTGCCGGCAATGGCTGAGAGTTGGACACCGGGAAAAAATCTGGAATATTGGGATTTTGTGATCCGCAAGAATGCGCGTTGGAGCGACGGCGTGCCGATCACGGCTGACGACTGGGTTTTTACCTTTCAGCATCTGGCTTCGCCCGCGCTCGATAATGCCTGGACCTGGTTTTATTACGACATCAAGGGAATCCAGAATTATAAGGAAGGAAAAGGGCGTGCCGAAGACATTGGCGTCGAAGCGATTGATGAGCGAACCGTCAGAATTTACGGAGAAAACGGCCCGATTCCGCATCTTCCGGCGATGATGGCGTATCAGGCCGCCGCGCCCGCACCGCGTCATAAAGCCGAACAAAACCCAGAACATTGGGCGGATACGGCGGAAAATTTTGTTTCGTCGGGTCCGATGCGGCTCTTGAGCTGGGAGCATAATCAGCGGCTCGAATGGGACACCAATCCTTTTTACAACGGAGCGCACAAACCCGGAATTCAAAAACTGATCCAGCTCGTCGGCGCGCCGTCGGTTGGTTGGTTTAATTCGTGGCTCAACAAAGAAATTGACTATATCGCGACCTTGCAGCCGCAGGAACTCGCGCAGGTCACGAACGACAGCGAACTGAGTCAATATCTGCATTCGTATAACAATTTTCAGACCGAATATTTATCGTTCGATTGTGTTCGCCCGCCGTTTGATAATTTGCTTTTAAGGCAAGCACTTTCGCACGCGATCGACCGCACTCCGTTTTGCGAAAAGGTGATGCTGAAAACAAAGATTCCGGCGTTTTCGATGCTGCCGCCTGATTTTCCGGCTTACAACGCGGAATTAAAAACGATTCAGGATTTTAACGTCGAAAAGGCTCGTGCGCTGCTTGCCGAAGCCGGTTTTCCAAACGGCACGGACGCAAACCGCAACAAACTCGTTTTGCCTTTGCTTTCAAACGGGCGCGATGTCGTTTTGGAATACGTCAAAGACCAATGGGAACGCTATCTGAATATCACGGTCAATCTGCAAATTCTCGAAGGCGCGGTGTGGGGAGCAAAGCGTTCGGGCCACGAAATGCCGCTTTATCGGGGGCAGTACGAATATGATTTTCTCGATCCGGCGAATATGCTGACGCGGCTTTGGCGAAGCTCGGGCGAAAACGGTTCACCGCGCCACGCCTGGCGAAATGTGCAGTTTGATGATTTCGTAACGCAAGCGGCGCGCGAAATTGACGAACCCAAAAGATTGGATCTATACCGCCAGGCCGAAAGAGTTTTAACGGAAGATGTCGGCGGACTTTTTCTAACGCATCAGGTTACGCATCAGGTTTGGTATCCGTATTTAACGGGCTTTGCGCCGGACAAAAACGGCAATGTCGTCTTTCGCTATCTCGATATTGCGCGCTTTCAAATGTATATCCGCAACGATGTTGACGAATGGCGGGATTGATTTTCACCGCAGAGACGCGGAGACGCAGAGAATTTTTAGATGGAGGGAAAAGATGTTTGAGTTGGATAAAGAAGAAAATTATATCAACCAAATAACGGAAAAGATTATTGGCTGTGCGATCGAGGTTCACAAAGGTCTGGGTCCCGGATTGTTGGAATCCGCTTATGAAAAATGTTTGTGTTTTGAGTTAAATCAACTCGGGTTGAAGTTTGAAAGACAAGTTCCTTTGCCTGTTGTCTATAAAGGTGTAAAACTCGATTGTGGTTATAAGATGGATATTGTGGTCGAAAATTTGGTTATTGTAGAAGTCAAAGCAGTTGAAAGTCTAATACCCATTCACGAGGCACAACTTTTATCTTACCTCAAACTTTACAACAAAAAAGTTGGCCTATTAATGAATTTCCACGTTCCGATACTAAAAAAAGGACTGGAACGTATCGTAAATAACTTCTAAAAAACTCTGCGTCTCCGCGTCTCTGCGGTGAAAAATTATGAGAAGCCTTCTCAAAGTCGAAAACTTACAAACGCAATTCAGACTCGGAAAGGAAACGATCCGGGCGGTCAGCGGCGTTTCGTTTTCGGTTGCGGAAGGCGAGGTTTTAGGCATTGTCGGTGAATCGGGCTGCGGAAAAACCGTGACATCGCTTTCGATTATGCGCCTTATTGAATCGCCCGGCGAAATCACGGGCGGCGAAGTTATTTTCAATGATTCCGGTAAACAAATTGATTTGTTAAGATTATCTGACAAAGAGCTTGAAAATATTTTGGGAAATCGGATTGCGATGATCTTTCAAGACCCGAAGACTTCGCTTAATCCGGTTTTGACGATCGGTTTTCAGATCGCCGAAACATTGCGTGTTCACCGGAACTTATCTAAAAAAGACGCCAAAGAAAAAGCGGTTGAATTGCTCAAAAAAGTCGGGATCGCAGGTTTTCGCTTTGATGATCATCCGCACGAATTTTCCGGCGGAATGCGCCAGCGCGTGATGATCGCGATGGCAATTGCCTGCGAACCGAAATTGTTGATCGCCGATGAACCGACAA
Organism: Acidobacteriota bacterium; assembly: GCA_031362765.1. GTDB lineage: Bacteria > Acidobacteriota > Blastocatellia > Pyrinomonadales > Pyrinomonadaceae > JAFDVJ01. Next base: position 2,986 of record JANLTD010000299.1, read on the forward strand.
CCGCGCTCGACGTGACGATTCAGGCGCAAATTTTGAATCTGATTCTTAAATTTAAAAAAGAACTCGGAATGTCGGTCATTATCATCACGCACGATTTGGGCGTGATCGCACAATTAGCTGATAAAGTTGCGGTTATGTATGCCGGGAAAATTGTCGAAATGGCAGGCGTTAAGGATATTTTTCAGCGCCCGCAGCATCCATACACGCAGGCACTTGTTGCAGCGATTCCGCGCCTTGATTTTGCAGGTAAAAGATTAATGACCATCGATGGTGTTCCGCCGCGTCTGCGCGAAGAAATTACGGGATGTTCGTTTTATCCGCGCTGCAATGTGCGCGTCGGAATTTGCGCGGGTGAAACACCGGTTTTGAAAGAGATATTTCCGCAACAATCGGCGGCTTGTTTTGTAGTTCAGAGTGACGGCTTAAGCCGTTCTCGCGCCTAAAGGCGCAACTCTGAACTTTTCATTTTTGATGTCCGAAACAATTTTGCAAACAATCGAATTAACCAAAACATTCACCGCGCGGCGCGGATTTTTCGGCACCAACAAAATCGAAAATGTCGCCGTCAATAGCGTCAGTTTTGAAATCGAAAAAGGCGAAACGCTCGGACTTGTCGGCGAATCGGGTTGTGGAAAATCAACGCTCGGTTTGACCGTTTTAAGGCTTTACGAATCGGATGGCGGACGCATTTTATTTGACGGAAAAGACATTACAAACGCGGACGAAAAAAGTTTGAAACCGATTCGCAAAGAAATGCAGATGATCTTTCAGGATCCGTTTGCCGCGCTTGATCCGCGCCTGACGATCGAGCAGATCCTCACGGAACCGCTTGAAATTCACAATCTCGGAACAAAGGCTGAACGCACCGAAATCGCCGCCGAATTGCTCGAAAAAGTCGGTTTAGCAACCGAAGATCTGCCTCGTTTCCCTTCCGAATTTTCCGGTGGACAGCAGCAGCGCATCGTCATTGCGCGGGCACTCGCGCTCAAGCCGCGGCTGATAATTTGCGACGAACCCGTTTCGTCGCTCGACGTTTCGGTACAGGCGCAGATTTTGAATCTGCTGCGCGATTTGCAGGACGAATTCGGTTTGTCGTATCTTTTTATCTCGCACAATATTGCCGTGACCGCGTTTATGAGCCGCCGGATCGGTGTGATGTATCTCGGAAAATTGGTCGAAATCGGCACGAACCGTCAAATCACCGCCGCGCCGCGCCATCCATACACCAAAGAGCTGCTCGCCGCGATACCCGAAGCTGATCCGTCAAACCGCGAGATCGTCGCGAATTTCAAAGGCGAAACGGACGAAATTACCGAGCGTCCGAAAGGCTGTGTTTTTTACAAACGCTGCCCGATTGCCGAAGGCATCTGCGCGACGGAAGAACCAAACCTTCGTGAGATTGGTGAAAAAAGACGAGTCGCGTGTCATTTTGCGGAAGAATATTGAACCGCGGAGACGCAGAGACACCGAGGGGTATAAAAATAAAATGCAATGATTCAATTTGTTAAAATTATCTGTTTATTTTTTTGAATTGAAATTAATTTTTCTCTGCGTCTTTGCGGTGAAAAAACTTAAAATGCTTCGATATATCTTAACCAGAATTGTAGGGCTTTTCGGTGTTTTAATCATCGTTTCCGTCCTGACGTTTGCTTTGATGCACACGGTTCCGGGCGGACCGTTTGATGCGCGTGCGCTTGAAAAACAGCAGATGATTCCCGAAGCGATCAAACAACAACTCAATGAAAAATACGGTTTGAATGAACCTGTCTGGAAACAATATCTGCTTTTTGTCAAAAATGCCGCGTTGCTCGATTTCGGTTATTCGATGACGTATCCGAGCCGGACGGTGACCGGTATTTTCCGGCAGCAATGGATCTATTCGCTCGAATTGGGACTTTTGACGCTCGTTTTTTCCGGCATCGTTGGGATCGGCTTGGGAATTCTGGCAGCGGTCAAACCCGATTCGATCTTCGATTATTTCGGAACAAGCATTTCAATTTTGTGTCTGGTCGTGCCGAGCTTTGTTTTTGCGATTCTTTTGCAGGTGATATTTTCGGTCTGGCTCGGCTGGCTGCCGACCGGCGGTTGGCGCACGCCTTGGCATTGGATCATGCCGACGCTGGCAAATTCGCTTGCGCCGATCTTGGTATTGCAGCGTCATACGCGGGCGAGTATGCAGGACGCAATGAAATCGAATTACGTCCGCACGGCGCGTGCCAAAGGCTTGAGCAAAACGCGGATTTTGTTCGTCCATGTTTTCAAAAACGCGCTGATTCCGATCCTGACGGTCGGCGGACCGCTCGCGGCGGGTTTGATCGTCGGTTCGTTTTTTGTCGAGAGCATTTTTCGCATTCCGGGCATCGGTTTTTATTTTGTCACTGCGATCGGCACACGCGATTATCCGATGATCATGGCAACGACGATGCTTTGGACTTTGATCATCAGCATCGCCTATCTGTTGACCGATCTGCTTTATGCGCTGGTTGATCCGAGGGTGAGTTTGGTAAAAGAAGAGTAAGAATCTTTGCCCACGAAACATACGAAAGAAACGAAAATTATTTAAGATTCTTTTTTTCGTATCTTTCGTGTGTTTCGTGGGCAAAAAATAAAAATGATAGCAATTGGGACGACAATAGAAAATATCCCGGCAAAGCCGAGAACGAATCCGTTTTCGCGGTTTTGGCGGCGTTTTGCCAAAAACAAACTTGCCGTGATCGCACTTTGCTTTATCATTTTTCAGATAATTGTCGCCAATTTAGCATCACAGATCGCACCCTATGATCCATATAAAGGCGATTTTCTCGCGACGTGGGAAACACCAAATTATACTCACTGGCTCGGTACTGACGATTTGGGACGCGATGTTTTATCGCGCTTGATCTACGGCGCGCGAATTTCCATCAGTATCGGTATTTTGAGCCAAATAACGGTCGCGCTCGTCGGTATTCCGATCGGTGCGATCTCGGGTTTACGAGGCGGTTGGCTCGACTATCTGGTGATGCGCGTGATTGACGTTTTATCGTCATTGCCGACGATACTTTTTTACATTCTTTTGATGGTCGCGCTCGGCGCCGGATTTTGGAATATGATTCTTGCAATGACCTTAACCGGTTGGATCGGGATTGCAAGATTGGTTCGCGGACAGGTTTTATCGCTCAAGAAAATGGATTTTATTCGTGCTTCACGGGCGATGGGCGCGGACAGTTTCTATATTCTCAAAAAACATATCTGGCGAAATGTCGTCTCGCAGGTCATCGTCGCGGTCGCCATCGGTATTCCAAACGCAATGTTCGCCGAAGCCGGCTTGAGTTTTCTCGGTTTGGGAATTCCCGCGCCGCAATCTTCTTGGGGACAAATGATCGGAATGTACGATTCTTACATCCGCACGGCTTGGCATCTGACGGTTTTTCCGGCAGTCATTCTTGCGCTGACAATGCTCGCGTGGTTTTTGGTGGCGGACGGAATTCGTGCCGCTTTTGACGTTCAAAGCACTGAAAATTAGGTGTTGAAAATCTGAATGCCTGCTTTTAATCTGAAAAAATTAAGTGTTAGAATAATCCTAACTTTTTCAATCGTTATCCATTAAAAAATTAGTTTATCGTGAATTTTGGCGTCATCAATCGAGAGCTGAAAATTTATCGGTTACCGAAGTTTGAATATTGCACTTTGCTTGAAGATGTTGAAAAAGCCGCGCTTCTTAACAACAGCTAAATTTTTTTCACTATTGGCAGGAGAAATTATGTTTCATCAGATCAACAACAGACTTCTATTACTTTGTTTGCTTATTTTTGTTTCTCTGAGCGTTGCGTCCGCTCAAACAACCGACGATTCGCTGCTTAGCATTGACCGGATCTTTAATTCGAGTGATTTTGATTCGCAAGGTGTCGGCGGATTTCGGTGGCTTAAATCGGGCAATGCCTATACAAAGATCGAGCCTTCCGCAGCAGTTAAAGGCGGAACGGATCTGGTCAGCTATGAAATTGCAACCAATCAGCGCAACGTGCTGCTTTCCGCCGAAAAATTGATTCCAAACGGCGCAACGTCACCTTTACGGATCAATGGTTATGAATGGTCGGCGGATAATCAGCAAATGATTATTTTCACCAATACAAAGCGGGTTTGGCGGCTTAACACACTCGGCGATTATTGGGTTTTGGATCTTGGAAGCGGCAAATTGCAAAAACTCGGCGGCGATGCCAAACCTTCGACCTTGATGTTCGCCAAATTTTCACCCGATGGAAAACGGATCGGTTATGTCCGGGAAAATAATATATATGTCGAAAATATTGCGGACGGCAAAATTAGCCAACTCACTTCGGACGGCTCGAAAACTCTGATAAACGGAACTTCTGATTGGGTCAACGAAGAAGAACTCGGCCTGCGTGATTGTTGGCGATGGAGCCCTGACAGCCAATCTATCGCTTACTGGCAATTTGATTCGGAGGGAATTAAGGATTTTATTCTGGTCAATAATACCGATGATCTTTATCCGAAACTAACCTATCTTCCGTATCCGAAAGCGGGAACCACCAACGCGGCGGTTCGCGTCGGCGTAATTAGCGCCAATGGCGGAAACACAAAATGGATGAACACGCCCGGCGATTTGCGTCAGCATTATATTGCGATGATGGATTGGGCAAACAATTCCGATGAACTCATTATTCAACATCTCAACCGTTTGCAAAATACCAATCAACTGATGTTTGCCGATTCGAAAACAGGAAATGTCCGAACCGTTTTGACCGAAAAAGACGAGGCTTGGGTTGATGTCAATATGAATCGGATGACATGGCTCGAAGCCGGAAAAAGTTTCCTTTGGGAAAGCGAGCGCGACGGATGGCAACATATTTACAAAGTTTCACGCGACGGAAAAAATATCCGACTTGTTACGGTTGGAAATTTTGACGTAATCAATATTCAATCGGTTGATGAAACAAACGGCTGGCTTTATTACATTGCTTCGCCTGAAAATGCTGCACAGCGGTATCTTTATCGGACAAAATTAGACGGAAGCGGAAAGATCGAAAAGATCACGCCTGACACGCAACAAGGCTCGAATTCTTACAATATTTCGCCGAACAGCCGTTGGGCATTTCATACCTATTCGGCTTTCGGCAAAGCTCCGAGATTCGAAGTTGTTGATGTTGCCAATAAAAATTTGGTGCGGACGATGGTTGATAATGCCGAACTGCAGGCGAAAGTTGATAAGTTAAGTAAAGGCAGTCAGGAATTTTTCAAGATTGACATCGGCGAGGGCGTCACGCTTGACGGTTGGATGATAAAACCGCCAAATTTTGATCCCGCCAAAAAATATCCGATTCTTTATTACGTCTATGGCGAACCGGCGGGGCAGACCGTTATGGATTCGTGGGGCGGCGATGGTTATCTGTGGCATTTGATGCTTTCGCAACAAGGCTATATTGTTGCCAGCATTGATAATCGCGGAACTCCCGCGCCGCGCGGACGTGCGTGGCGCAAGATCGCGTATCGCAAGATCGGCGTGATATCGTCGCAGGATCAGGCCAATGCCGTTAAAGCGATGATCGCTAAAATGCCGTTCATTGATGCGTCGCGGGTCGGAATCTGGGGCTGGAGCGGCGGCGGTTCTTCGACCCTGAACGCGATGTTTCGCTATCCTGATATTTATAAAACGGGAATGTCGGTCGCGCCTGTTCCAAATATGCGTTTTTACGATACGATCTATCAGGAACGCTATATGGGACTTCCACAGGATAACGCCGAAGATTACAGACAAGGTTCACCCGTCACATTTGCCAAGAATTTGAAAGGCAATTTGCTGATCGTTCACGGCACCGGCGATGACAACGTCCATTATCAGGGAACGGAAACCCTGATAAATGAATTGATCAAAGAAAACAAGCAATTTACGATGATGGCTTATCCAAACAGAACGCACGGCATTTTTGAAGGTGAAAATACGACGCGGCATTTGTATTCGCTTTTAACAAAATATTTGAACGAGCATTTACCGGTAAATTAGACATCTTTCCAAAATAAATATCGACCAATTTTAAGAAAAGATTAACCGCCGAGACGCAGAGACGCTGAGAGAAAACAAAAACTTTCGGAAGATACACTTAAAATCAGCCAACTTTTGAATTACTCAGACGTTGATCTGCCAAATATTTTTTCATAGAACTCAGCTTCTCAGCGTCTCTGCGGTAAAGAATTATTTAGGAAAGAGGTCTATTGAAAAAGTTTTGTTTGGCTTTCTGATCGCTTGTTTTAGTATTCAGGATAATGTTTTCACTTTTTCAATTAAAGATTAGCAAATAATAAGGTAAAACAATGAATTTTGGATTTGTCATAGATAACCGCAAATGTATCGGCTGCCACGCTTGCACGGTCGCGTGTAAATCGGAACATCAGGTTCCGGTCGGCGTCAATCGGACGTGGGTCAAATATATCGAAAAAGGCGAATTTCCCGATACGCGCCGGCTTTTTAGCGTGATGCGCTGTAACCATTGCGCCGATGCGCCGTGCGTCGAGATTTGTCCCGTGACCGCACTTTACACACGCTCGGACGGCATTGTTGATTTCGATAACCGGCGTTGTATCGGCTGCAAAGCCTGCACGCAGGCGTGTCCGTATGACGCGATCTTTATGGAGCCGGAAAATCATACGGCTTCAAAATGCAACTACTGCACGCATCGCGTTGACATCGGTTTAGAACCTGCCTGCGTCGTCGTCTGTCCCGAACACGCGATCATTTCGGGCGATATGGACAATCCCGAAACCGAAATCTCGCAGCTTTTGGCGCGTGAAGCCGTTTCGGTGCGCAAACCTGAAAAAGGCACAGATCCAAAATTATTTTACATAGACGGCGATCGAGTTTCGCTCAACGCGACCGCGGCAAATACCGAAACCGACTATATGTGGTCAAGCCAGACGACCGGTGTCGGGCATTTTGCCAAATACGCAGAGCAAAGAATTGCGCAATCACCTTTAAACGAAGAAGTTAAAAAACAGTCATTCGTCCAGATCGAACCGCGCAAGAAAGCGCGCAGAGTTTATGACGCGCCAAACAAAGGCGTTCTCTGGGGCTGGGAAGTATCGGCTTACATTTTAACCAAAGCCATCGCCGCCGGCGCGTTTCTGATTCCGGTTTTAGGCGATTATGTCGGCTTTGTTCCGCCGCCGGTCAAACAGTTCGGCGTGATCATCGCCTTTATTTTTCTCGCGGTGACGGGCGTTTTATTAATTATGGATCTCGGGCGGCCCGACCGGTTTTTGAATGTTCTGCTGCGCCCGCAATGGAGATCGTGGCTCTCACGCGGCGCTTATATCATCACGGCTTACGGCGGAATTTTGACGCTTTGGTTAATTGCTTCGTTCGCAGGTTTTGAAGGCGTTTTGAAATACATCGAACCATTCGGGATCGTCTTCGCGCTGCTCTCAGCGGTTTATACGGCGTTTCTTTTCGCACAGGCAAAAGGACGCGATTTCTGGCAATCGCCGATGCTCGGGCTGCATATGATCATCCACGCGCTGATGGCGGGCTTTGCCGTTTTTCAAATCGCTTTCGTTTTCATCAAAGTGAGCATTGGTTTTACGATGTTCCTAAATATTTGCACGATCGCCGCCCTCGTTTTTAACCTGATAATTCTAGCCATCGAACTGACGACCACGCACACGACCGAAGACGCGCACACGACCGTCAAAAGTATCACGCACGGCGAATTTAAGCGTCCATTTTGGTTCGGAGTGATCTTGGTCGGTAATATTCTGCCGATCTTCTGGCTGTTTGCGGGTTTGCCGGGGACGTTTGCTTTGGCAGGAATCTTGATCTTGATTGGACTTTGGTTTGCGGAAGATATTTGGGTCAAAGCACCGCAACGAATTCCGTTAAGTTAATGGGTAACGAATATGTCAACAGATTTGTTGACTAAAAACTAAACTCATTGCAAAATTATGTTCGGAGGTAAAAATTTATGGCAACACAAGTTCGGGTTAGTAACACGACACATCAATTGCTTCGTAATCTTTCAAAAGAAGTCGGAGAATCAATGCAAACGATTATCGAAGAAGCGATTGAACAATATCGTCGGCGAAGATTTTTAGAAGGATTAAACGAAGATTTTAAGGCTTTGAAAGAAGACGCGCAGGCTTGGCAGGAAGAATTGGAAGAGCGCAAAATGTGGGATAAGACTTTGCTTGACGGAGAAGAAAAATAATGAATCAACCGTTGCGCGGAGAAATTTGGTTGGTTACGCTCGACCCGACCATCGGCAGAGAACAAGCCGGAACGCGACCGGCTCTTGTCATCTCCGATGATTTATTCAATCAAAGCCACGCCGAATTGGTCGTCGTTCTGCCAATCACCTCAAAAAACAAAGGCATCCGCTCGCACGTCGAAATCGTGCCGCCCGAAGGCGGTTTGAACGTAACAAGCTACGTCAAATGCGAAGATGTCCGTTCAATCTCAATCCAAAGACTTGGTCGAAAACTTGGAAAAGTAGCAACAAAAACAATGAACGAAGTTGAAAACCGGCTTCGTTTCATCTTGTCTATTTAGAAATTTGCTGTTGATTTTGAGCAGACACGCGGACAGCGTGCTTATCCGCGGCGCGTGGGGAATGTGTCAAGATTTAAGTGTATGGGAATTAAACGAATCAGACGATTAATTTCGTGAAGAAAGATACGAATTCACCATTCACGCCTTCGAAGAAATGGACGATGACGACTTGGATGAAACGGACGTCCGCTATGTCATTTTGCACGGCGAAATTATTTCGGAATTAACCGATGATCCGCGTGGTATTCGTTTTGTCGTGTTTGGAAACACGCAAGATAAAACCCGTTCGTTGGAAGTTGTTTGTCGTTTTCTGCCAACCGGTTTATTGCGTATAATTACCGTGTACAAAAAAGAGGAATATTTATGGAAAAAGATTTTTGTGAATATTGCAACGCGACTTTGCCGGATCTCGAAAAATTGGTCACGGTTTATCGTCATCGGCGCGGGAAACATTTTATCTTTGAGCGTGTTTCGGCACGAGTCTGCACAAAATGCGGCGAAAGATATTTTTCGGCAAAATCCGTCAGCGAAATGCAGCGCGAAATGAGCAAAGCCAAACCGTCAGGTCATCTCGTTTCTGTGCCTGTAATCGAATTGCAACCAGCCGGATAAAAATTTTTGAAGAATATAGCTAAAAAAGTTTCAGCCCGAAACACCGTGCCACTGTTTTTGCTTGAGAAAATGACAAAATAACCTTAATCTATGCCTGTGAACGACGCGCCAAAGACTAACGCCGAAATCCGAAAATGGTATTTGAAACAAGTTACTCAAATTCCCGAGTTGAACGAGCAATGGTTGGCAAACGGTTTTTCGGCGAAAGAACGGGCAAAACGGGCTTGGCAAATCAGACACGATGCGCGGTTTGAGGCGCGAAAAATGATGGTTGATGCGGAAGAAGTTGAAATGTTGCAGGCGCGGGATGTTGCCGAATACGGCAACGAGGAATGACCGACTTTCGAGTTTCTGATTGACGAATGCCGAAAAGCCGGACTCAAGGGAAACGCCATTTATGAAGCAATCATCAAAGGCTCGTATCGCACAAACAAAGGCGTGAACGAGAAATTAGGATTATAAATTTGACGGAGTTGTGATTATGTCAACAAAAACTGTAAAAAATTATCTGGCAGAAAAGATTGATTGGAAACGGACAACCGACCCGCATCATCCGTTCACGGCGGAGTTTGAAGACGAAAAATGCGTCATTCGGCTCAACGATTTTCCCGAAGAACATCTTTACACGCTGATTGTCAACGGCAAAGAAGTTGCCGATTTTGATGATTGGTCTGCCAATTGGAGTCGCGGCAAAGAAAAAAGTGTCGTTCAACCTTCACAAGCGCAGACACGCCGACCGCGTTCTTATCCGCGCCGCGTGGTCAAATCTTAGCTCGTGTATGAGGCGGTTCATTGCACATTTGCGGGAGAAACTTTTATGTCAATTGATTTACGACAAACTATTCAAGAACAGATTCGCGTTTTGTCCGAAGACGAAATGCGCGAAGTGTTAAATTATATGCAAAATTTGCGTAAAGAAAAAAAGGTTCGGAAGGCAAAACTGATTTCAGCCATTTTTGAAGATTTAAGCAACGAAATACCGCTTGAAGAATGGCAAGAACTTCCGACGGACGGCGCGGAAAATCACGACCATTATCTTTACGG
>JANLTD010000320.1:0-2772 GCA_031362765.1 Acidobacteriota bacterium
CGTCGAATTTAACAAGGCTTTTTCGCGTTGAAGCAACGCTCATGGCAAGCAAGGATGCTTGCGCTCCAGTCTTAAAGGTTTCGATTACTTTGAAAATAACATATGACTGACGCATTACTTTTAATGGCATTGTAAATTTCAGCAAAATGGCATTAAAAATTAAAATAGAGTCTGCGTTTTCCAGAAGTCTTTTTAATTATTTTCAAATTTTTAGTTAAATTTTCAAGACTTTTGTTTTCAACGATTCTGTTTTTTTGATTTCACCCAAATTGGCGAAGGTATTGTAAGTGATTTAACTTAAAATTTAGCTTGTTTCTTTCCAATATCAGCGTCAAAGCCAGATCTTTTTCGTTGAGTTTTTTAGTTAAGATCTTCTTTTCGTCTTCGTCGGCGCCGGTTTTTATTTTTTCGCGCAAAATTCCGATTTCTTTTAACAATTCGATTTCGGCGGTCACGAAATCGTTGTTTTTGAGTAGCGTGTAACCGACGCGAAGGTCTTCGGGAACGGCGAAATAATCGTCTAAATTGAGTGGTTTGCCCGCGCCTTTGAGATTGTCGAAGAGACCTTCGGCGATGGCGTTTTTGATCTGTTCGTCAATTAGTTTTTCGAGCAACATATCGTATATTTTAGCCTACATTGTCCGTTTTTTTACGCTTTTTGTTTCAAACAGTAAAAAAAATGGTTGACATCTAAAAAAACGGGTTTATAATGCTCTCGTAATACCAAAAAGAATGTGAATCCCTTTCCACAAGAACCAAGGCGTCATTCGTCTGCTCACTTCTTGTCCAAACTCAAATTCTCATTCTTATCTTAAACTAAAAAAACACGGAGAAATAACAATGAAAAAGTTAATCTTTTTAATCATCACAACTCTTTTTTTGAGCGCATCCTATCAAGCTCAAACAACCAATACACCATCACCAACAACCGAAACGACCAAAAAAACTATCTTTCGGCCAAACAAAGACCAGGTAACACAAGTGCAGAAAATGCTCAAATCACCGGAAACGGGCAAGATGGACGATGATTTTCGCGCTGAGATCAAGAAATATCAATCGGCCAACGGATTGAAGGCGACCGGAACTTTGAATCGGGCGACGCTCGAAAAAATGGGCGTCACATTGACCGATAAACAAAAGGAAATTCCCGTTGATCCGAATTCTTTCGCGAGCGGCGACGGAGATAAATCTACAAAATCCAAGAGAGGTCCGGTTTTCCGGGCGACGAAAGAGCAGATCATTGCCGCCCAGAAACTCTTGACGGATAAGAACCTTTACACAGGTGAAGCAACCGGCACGCTCGATCCGGCGACGCGCGCCGCTCTGAAAGCTTATCAGGAGGCAAACGGTTTGAAAGGAACCGGCACGCTCAATCAGATAACGCTCGAAAAAATGAGCATTACGCTGACCGATAAACAAAAGGAAAATGCCTCGCGGACTTCGCAATAGGTTTTCTGCGAACTTTGAAAATTGCTAAAAACGTAGTTGGAAAGTTAATTTTCAGGTTCTGAGGAAATATATTGTTCAAAAAAGCGGTCGGTGTAAATTGCACTGGCCGCTTTTTTGTTAAGCTGCTTTGTAACTAAGAAATGGCACGCGGACGAACACGGATCATGCGGAGTGACGCTGATTTTTTTTGAAATCCGCTACAGTCCGCTCGATCTGCGAACATCCGCGTCCTATTTTCCGGCCTTTTCTTTCAATTCCGACTTTTCAAAAAGATTCTTGATGTTTTGCAATTCCCCGACAGATTGCATTATATTTGCTCTGTTTTCCAGACAATTCAAAAACGCTATGCAAGAAACCAACGTCTATTTTTACATTACGCCGATCGCTTTGATCTTTATTCTTTTAGAGATCGCGGCGTGCTTTTTTTCGGGGCGCAAACTGATCACTTTTAACGAAGCCGTCGCGAATTTCGGCACGCAGCTCGGCAATCAAACAACCAATATTTTAGTGATGGTCGGCGTTTTTTATATTTACGGCTATTTGTGGGAAAACTTTCGGATTTTGACGATTCCCGTCAATTGGTGGAGTTCCGTTCTGCTTCTGCTCGGCGTTGATTTTGTGTTTTACTGGGTGCATCGCTGGGGACACGAGATCAATATTCTGTGGGCGGCGCATTCGCCGCACCATTCGGCGGAAGAGATGAATTTTTTCGTCGCCCTGCGCGCGAGCGTCACGCAGAGGCTTTGCTCGTTTCTCTTTTTCTGGGTTTTGACGATCATCGGTTTTACGCCGGCGCATATTTACACGGTCGTCGGAATTCATCTCTTTATCGCGTTTCTGCATCACACGGAATTTATCCCGAAGCTCTGGCGTCCCGTTGAGTTTCTTTTCACGACGCCTTCGCATCATCGTGTTCATCACGGCGTTAATCTGCAATACTTGGATAAAAATTACGGCGAGTTTTTAATCATCTGGGACCGGATCTTCGGCACTTTCGAGATCGAAGACGAAAAGGTCGCCTACGGAATTCTCGATCATCCAAAGACCTGGAATCCGATCATCATCAACTTTCATTTCTACATCGTTTTGTGGAAATACGCCGTCCGTGCGCCTTTCTGGTGGGACAAACTGCGCATCTGGTTTATGCCGGCGGGCTGGATTCCGCGCGGGCTTCCCGTGCCGGAAAAACCGAGCATCACGATCGAAAATCAAGTAAAATTCCGCCCTGAAATGTTTGCAGGCGCGAAAATTTATCTGATTCTGCACGTAATTTTAGGAATCGCGCTGATGCTCGGCGTGATCTCGAATCTCTTTCATTGGACA
>JANLTD010000334.1:0-3989 GCA_031362765.1 Acidobacteriota bacterium
TTTGACCAACAACAAAAAGTTATCTCGGGCGCAAGCGTTACTTTATCCAATGCCGAAAAAGGTTTTTCCCGCAAAACAAACAGCAACGAAAACGGCGCATTTACTATTCCGGCGATTCAGCCCGCTATTTATCATTTGCAAATCGAAACAAACGGCTTCAAAAAATTTATCCAAACGCAAATTCGCGCTCTGGTTGATGCGCCGACGGAGATTTCCGCCGTTTTGGAAATCGGAAATGTCAACGAAACCGTCAATGTACGAAGCAACACTGCCGAAGCATTGCTCAATACGCAGGACGCGAGCGTGGGAAATCCGTTTAGTTCAACTCAAGTAACACAGCTTCCGACCGAAGCCCGCGATGTCATCAATCTTTTGACGCTTCAGCCCGGCGTGACGCGCTTTGGCTATGTCGCCGGCGGCCGAAGCGATCAGGCAAATATTACGCTTGACGGCGTTGATGTTAACGAAGCGCAGACAAACAACATTTTCAGTCCGGTTTTGCGCCTGAACGCGGAAGCGATCGAAGAATTTCGCGTTACGACGACCAACGCCAACGCGTCGCAAGGGCGTTCGTCGGGCGCGCAAATTTCGCTCGTTACTAAAGGCGGCACAAACAATTTGCGCGGCGCGATTTTTCTGACCGGACGCCGAACACAGTGGACGGCGAACGATTTTTTCAATAATCGCGCCGGTGTGACGCGTCCGAAATTTGACCGCAATATTTTCGGCGGCGCCATCGGCGGCGCGATTTGGAAAAACCGTGCTTTCTTTTTTTACAGCTACGAAGGTGAACGCACCGTCCAAGGCACTTCGGTTCTCCGAACTGTGCCACTGCCGAATTTGGGGCAAGGCATCATTCGCTTTCGCAACACGCTCGGACAGAATGCTTCGTTGACTTGTCAACAAATCAGGACCGTTTTTTCGTTGACAAACGGCTGTAACCAAAACGCGCTGGCGGTTTTTACTTCTGCCGCGTCGCGTTATCCGGCAAACAGTTTTGAAATCGGCGACACCCTGAACACCGCCGGATTCCGCTTTAACGCAGACAGTAAATTCAAAAACAATTCGCACGTTTTGCGCCTCGACTTTAACCTTAACGCCAAACATCAATTGTTTTTTCGTGCAAATTATATTAACGATTTCAGAAGTGGCGCGCCGCAATTTCCCGATACGCCCGCGCCGCCCGTCTGGAAACATCCTTTCGGTTTCGTCGTCGGGTATAATTGGACGATTTCTAAAAATATTTTCAACAATTTCCGATACGGTTTGACCCGCGATGCTTTTACCAATCAAGGCGATTCGACCGACAATCAGATTTCTTTCACCGGTGTTTTTTCTCCGCGTCGTTTCCTGCGGACGATTTCGCGCATCACGCCGGTTCAAAACATTACCGACGACGTTTCCTGGATTTGGCGCAACCACACTTTCCAATTCGGGACAAACATTCGCCTGATTCGCAACCAACGACGGGACTTTGCCGCTGCGTTTGATTTCGCCGCGACGGCTCCCGGATTTTATCCAGTCGGTTCGGTCATCGATCCGATTAACATATATTTAGAAAGCATATTCCCATTCGGTTATCAAATTGCCGGTGAAGATAGTCAGGGCGTTCTGCGGGCGGTAGCGGCGGTTGTCGGACGTTATTCGAGATACGGCGCAAACTTTACGTTTCTGCGCGACGGCTCGCTGCAACCTTTTGGAACTCCGAACCAGCGCGAATTCAGAACCGAAGAATACGATTTTTATGTTCAGGATATTTGGAAAATCCGTCCGAATCTGACGGCGACCTTCGGATTGCGCTACGGTTTGAGCCGTCCGGTTTACGAAGCAAACGGCTACGAAGTCAAACCGACCTTGAGTTTGAGCGAAATCTTTGAACGCCGAAGGACGGGTGCGGCAAACGGCACGCCTTACAATCAACCCATTATTATAGACCTTTCCGGTTCAGTCAACGGCAAATCTTCGCTTTACCGTTGGGATAAAAATAATTTTCAGCCGCGCATTGCGCTCGCGTGGTCACCGAATTTCGGGAAAAATCTTTTTGGTTGGCTGTTCGGCCGCAAATACGAATCGGTCATTCGCGGCGGATTTGCCATCACAAACGATTATTTCGGACAGCAATTAGCGGTCAATTTTGACCAGCAAAATCTTCTGGGCTTTTCGTTCACCCAGGAAATTCCCGCGAATACTTACGATCTGAGAAATATCGTCGGACCGCGATTTACCGGATTCAATCAAAACATCCGAAATTTGCCGAATATAGGGCTTCCCGTCGGCAATCTGACATTTCCGCTACGAGCTCCGAATCGAACTCGCCCGACACCGATTGAAGCCGGATTGGACGAAAATCTGGTTGCGCCGATAAATTACAGTTGGAGTCTGACTTACGAGCGAACCTTGCCGGGTGGTCTTATCGTTTCGGTTTCCTATCTTGGACGCAAAGCGCGGAATCTGCTGCTCCCGCGTGATGTCGCGCAAATTGCCAATTTTGTTGATTCGCAGTCGGGAACGGATTGGAACACGGCGGCGACGCAACTTGAAATCCTTCGACAGCAAGGCACGCCCGTTTCGCAAATCGGGCAAATTCCCTATTTCGCCAATCTGTTTCCGGCAAATTTATCTACGCTTTTGGGCTGCGACGGAATCTATAATCAAACGCAAGCCGTTTATTCGATGGTCGCGGGCAGTTGCGGCACGACCGATTGGACCACCGTTCAACTCAGATTGTCGCCTTTATCGAGCCGTTTTCCCGGACAGCATATTTTCTATCAGCCGCAATACGGCACCTACAGTGCTTGGAGTTCAATTGGAAAATCGGATTATCAAGGCTTGAGCTTTACCGTCCGCCAACGATTGGGAACGCGGCTGACGATGGATTTTAACTATACTTTCTCGCATTCGGCGGATGACGGTTCGGGTTTGCAAACTGCTAATGTTTTCGGCACATCTGCGATTATCAATTCATTCCGGCTGGAAGATAATTATGCCGCTTCCGATTTCGACACCCGACACATCATCAATGCCAACGCCATTTTCAAACTTCCCTTTGGACGCGGTGAAGCATTTTTTGGCAACATCAATAAATTTGCTAATTTAATCTTAGGCGACTGGCAATTGACGGGAATTTTCCGCTACAATTCCGGTCTGCCAATCTCCGCTCCGAGAGAAGAAAGATGGACGACAAACTGGGCTTTCTCAAGCTACGCCACCCGACACGCAAATATCCAACCCTGCCCGACACGCGGCGACTCGCTTTTCGGATGCAACAGATTGGAAGCCTACCGCAGTTTTCGCAACCCCTATCCGGGCGAAACCGGCGAGCGTAATGTTTTTCGTCTGCCGGGTTTTTGGGTGCTTGATATGGGCCTGGGCAAAACTTTCGATCTGCCCTGGGAAAACCACAAACTCCAATTCCGTTGGGAAGTCTTCAACGTCGCCAACACACAAAAGATGGGAAGTGTTACCGGCTACACACTCGGACTCGACCCAAACAATGCCGCGCAAGTTCCGACAAACTTTGCAAATTTTACCGCCATTCAAGGCACTCCGCGAAGTATGCAGTTTGTTTTGCGCTATTCATTTTAAGTTGAATAAAAGTCTGAACAACGAGCGGTAACGATTTGGCAAAACACCCTTCCGCTGATTACCATATGCCGAAAAATCTGCCCAAATAACAGCACGGCTGTATAAGTCATTTTTACGCGGGAGTTCAGATTTTCTGAACTCCCGGTCTGACTACTTTTACTTGAAACTGAACTTGGCGTAATGATCACTGCCGTCGCTCAAACGGATAACGAGTATCCGACAAGTTCCTTTCCACGCCTTGTTGGTTTTCCAGACGTAGATGTATTGGTCGGCGGCGGCGTTGTAAGTCAAACTACTGCCGCCCGCATTGACCGTTTCTTCGATCACACTGCCCGGTTCGTTGGCATTGCAGGCGATCGGGCTCGAAGCCGGATAGCCGGTTGCCAAAATGTTCAAGCCCTGAT
>JANLTD010000346.1:0-2609 GCA_031362765.1 Acidobacteriota bacterium
CAAAAGCTGACCGTCTTTCACCGCAAATGCGGTCACGGCTTGCGCCCGGCGATCTGTCCAGATGAATTGCTCAAACTTTTCGCCGTTAAAAGAGATCAGATCTTTTGTTCGCGTGCCGATAAATAGTTTGTCGTTCCAAACACTCAAACAAGTTAGATCACTTTCCGGCAGACCGTCCAAAACCGTGTAATGTTTAATTTGTTTCCCGTCGTCGGAAAGCCGGACGAGTCCGCCGCCGGTCGCCGCATAATATGAATCACGATAGCGAGTGAAGTCGTGTATTTCGTTCGTGTTTTGCAAGATCCGGATCTTGTTTGAAGCGTGAGGAGTGAGGGCTTTTTTCTCAAAAGGAACGCGATCTTGTTCTAAAAGGCGGGCGCGTGTTTCGGCGAGCATCGTTTCGGCGGACTTTCTGATTTGCACAATTTGATAGGTCAACGCGCACGAAATCAAAACGGCCGCGCCGCCGATAATTTTGCTTTTAAATGATAATCGCATAATTTATAATGCGATTATCATTTAATAAGATTTGAATTTGAACGGGTTTATCAACGACGGTCAGGCGTGCCAATACTCATTGCATCATGTGGATTTCCACAGTTTCTATGCGATCTTTTTAAGCTGGAAAACAGTGCCTTCGGTTTCGCCTTTGCGCCAGTCAATTACGGCATTGATCAGCGAGGCGCGTGATTTAATGTTGGCAATGCCGCGTCCTTTGGTAACGAATTTGTCGGGATTGAAGCATGCCCCGTCGTCTTCGATGCTCAGAAGAAATTCATGTTCGGCTGAAACCGCAACTTTCATTGCGACAAAGCCGGCCTTTGAATGATGTTTGATGTTGGTCAAGACTTCCTGCGCGATCCGATAGATCTGCATCTGTACATTCGGCGCAAAACTTATTTGTTCGTCCAGGTTTTCGGCAGCGTAGAATTTATGATTTTCGACGGTTTGGGAGAGCAGAAATTCGAGCGCGGCGACAAGTCCGACATTTTCCAAAACGGACGGACTCAGATCTTCGCAGATGCGCCGGATTTCCGTTGAGACGGCTTCGATTTCGACACGAAAGTTTTTTGTATCGCTCGGCAATTCATCAGACATCAGCATTAATGAACGTAAATCGGCAAGCGTCTGGTCATGCAAATCGCGGGCGATTCGTTTTCGTTCGTGTTCGGCTTCGTTCGCCAGATCGAAACGCGCGGCGGCGAGTTCGCGGTTTTTAAAATTAATTCTACGGCGTTCGATGACCGCCCAGATCAAACCGATGAGGGCGATCGCCAGCAGGATGCCGAGCGCAGTCGCCGTCCGCGGAAAAGGTGCGCGGGCGACCGAAAATTCTATGATCAAAGGTTCGGATGCCAATAAATCTTTGTTGAAAGCGCGGGCTTCAATTGTGTAGCGGCCGTTTGACAGATCGGCGGGCGAAAACTGCGCGGCGGTTGATATTTTTTTGTCGAGAATTTCGCCGTTACTGTTTTTGAGCAGAAATCCGTATTGAAATTGTTCGGGAAAAGTGCGGCTGCTCAAACCGGCGACTTCGAGCAGCAGGGAATTTTGCGGGTATTCGAGATTGATCGTTCGGGAAATTTCATCGCTGTTATAGAGGCGCTGGCTTAAAACGCGCGTCGGGATAATTTTGGGTGCAATAATACTTGGCGCGTAATTGACGATTCCGCGATTCGTGCCGATCAGTAAATGATCATCAATCGGCAGAATCGAAAAGATCTGTTCCGACGGCATGCCTTGTTCGACGTTAATATCAGACGTCAGCCAGCCAAAGGAATCGTCAAATTTGAGATGAAAAAGCCCGCCTTTGAGCGTCGCTGCCCAGATGTCCGCGCCGGTGATCGAAACGCCCCAAACATCCTGATTCGCAATAATGGTTTGTAATTCTCCGTTCGCATAACGAAAAAGTCCATTCTCGCCGGAAAACCAGATCGTATTTTCGCCCGCTTTGAAGATTTTTCGAACCGCCGCGCCGCGCAAATTATCGAGCGATTTTTCCTGTCTGATCCGGTTGCCGTCAAAGATGAAAATGCCGTCTTTGGCCGTGCCGATCCACAAATTTACATCGTCGGCAAAAAGCGCGGTCGGTGAATCGTTATCGGAGATCTGCGCCTGATCTTCGATTTGCAAAACGCCGCGTCCGAAAAACGCCGCGTATGTTTTGCCTTTGAAATTGACGGTCGAGCG
This sequence comes from Acidobacteriota bacterium, assembly GCA_031362765.1. Taxonomy (GTDB): domain Bacteria; phylum Acidobacteriota; class Blastocatellia; order Pyrinomonadales; family Pyrinomonadaceae; genus JAFDVJ01. The sequence continues at coordinate 2,191 of JANLTD010000346.1, forward strand.
TGCATCACCCGCCGCGATCTGTTTGCCGTCAAAACCGAACAGACCGTTCGACGTGCTGATCAAAAGTTGTTTCGAAGAGTTTTCGGCGATATCATAAACGACTTTTGAAATGAAACTTTCCGCTTCCTTCCAGGTTTCTTCGGATTTAATGAACAATCCGCGATTTGTTCCCGCAAAAATCTGTTTGCCGCTCGATTTATACAGCGTCCGCACAAAATTGCTGTTTCCGCTTTCGGAAATGATCTGATTAGCAGGGCTTGAAGGATCGAACCGGCAAACACCGCGATCCGTACCGATCCAAACCACCGATTCACGGTCAATATAAAGCGTGTAGATCAAATTTGAACGAAGTCCGCCGGCCGTGTTTTCAAATGTGAAAATTTCAATCTGACGGCGATCCCGAAAAAGAAACAAACCGT
>JANLTD010000350.1:0-7527 GCA_031362765.1 Acidobacteriota bacterium
AAGGTTACGTTGAATAAAACCAAAGACCAAAACCCAAAAACCAAAGACCTAAACAGTTACGAGGTGTTTATGAAATTCGTTCCTCGTCTGATTAGTTTAATTGTTCTGATCTTTACGTTTGTCCAATTTTTTAAGCGCAGCGGCGATGCAATGTTCGACGGTTACAGGAATATTCAAGTCTTTTTACACCGCCGATTCGGACACTTTGATACTTCGGAAAGCTTCGTCGAAAACGAATTAGATTTAATCAATCGCTCAAACTGTCAAAGGTGTATGATAAATATACGGGTTCGAACTTAAAGGACAAAAAAATATGATTAAAAATTATCGCCTGTCGCACATCATTCCGGTGGCTGTTTGTTTTATTTTCAGTTTGGCGGGAATCGCGTTTGGCGATGATTCGCCGCCGTCGTGGATGAGACAAGCCGCTTCCGCGACCATACCGAGCTACGAAAAAGAAGTCTCGGCGGTCGTCCTGCATAATGAGCAACAAGTAACCCTGGGCGGCGACGGCGTGCTTGTCACGACTGAACATTACGCCGTGCGGATCTTGTCGCGCGAAGGCCGCCGACACGCGATTGCGACCGCGCTTTATCTGGTCAGTTCAGGTAAGGTGCGCGAAATCGAAGGCTGGCTGATCCGCGCTGACGGCACGACCAAAAATTACGACAAAAAAACCATTTTGGATATAATTTCAGACCCCGACGACATTTATAACGAATATCGCTTAAAAGTCATTGACGGATCGGATGATGTTGATACAGGATCGGTTTTCGGTTACTCGGTTGTTTCAGAAGACCGACCGCTTTATTTTCAGGAAAAATGGTTTTCGCAGGATAATCTGCCGACCCTGCATTCGCGCTACACGCTTAATTTGCCGGCGGGTTGGAAAGCCTCGGGCATCACCTTTAACCATTCGCCGATCGCGCCGCAAGTGAGCGGCACGAGCTATACCTGGGAACTGCAAAATTTGCCGTTCATCAAAAAAGAACCGATGAGCCCGTCAGTCATAAACATCGTTCCGTGGGTCGCGATCAATTACGCGCCCGATAATGCCGGACAATCGGGCAACAAGGTTTTTACGAATTGGACGGAAGTTTCGCGTTGGACCAGCAGTTTGTATGATCCGCAGGTGATTGTTGACGATGCGGTTGCTGCGAAAGCGCAGGAACTGACCGCAAACGCGAAGACCGAACTCGAAAAAATTCGCGCCATTGCCGGCTACGTTCAAAATTTGCAGTATATTTCAATTGATATCGGTGTCGGAAGCGGCAACGGTTATCGTCCGCGAGCCTCGAATCTGGTTCTAAGCCGCGGGTACGGCGACTGCAAAGACAAGGCAAATCTGATGCGGGCTTTGCTCAAAGCATTAAAGATCGAAGCCTATCCGATCGCGATCTTTTCGGGCGACCCGACTTTTGTTCGCGAAGAATGGGCCTCGCCGGCACAGTTTAATCATTGCATCATCGCCGTCAAAGTCAGCGACACGACCAACACACCGACCGTTATCAAGCACGCAACGCTCGGGCGGCTTTTGATTTTCGATGCCACCGATCCCGATACATCGCTCGGTGATCTGCCGAATTATCTGCAGGGAAGTTTTGCCTTGATCATCGCCGGCGACAATGGCGGATTGATAAAAATGCCGATCACGCCGCCTGAATCTGACCTGTTGGACCGAAAGATCGAAGCTGTCATAAGTGCTGAAGGTGAAGTTAAGGGTACGATTCGTGAACAGGCAAACGGTCAAACATCATCAATTTTCCGCCAGGAAATTCGCGAACTTTCTGCTTCAGATTACAAAAAAGCTCTCGAAGGCTGGCTGACACGCGGCTCAACCGGAGCGCAGCTTGTGAAATTTACACAGGCTGATAAAAAAGCCGATTCTATTTTTGAGCTTGAGGTAGAATTTATTGCGCCGCGCTATGCACAATTAATGGCAAATCGGCTTCTGGTCTTTAAGCCCGTCATTGTCGGAAGAAGAAATGGGTTGTCCTTGACGGAAAATAACCGCAATACGCCCGTTATTATTGATTCGCAATCTATGAAGGAAACATCTGTTTTCACACTTCCGCCGGGTTTTATTGTTGACGAAATGCCGGATGCCGTAAATCTCGAAACGCCGTTCGGAAAATACAGGACAACGTATGAGGTAAAAGACGGAAAATTATATTTTACGCGGTCATTAACAATGAGCCGGACAACCGTTCCGATCGATAAATACAATTCGGTTCGTGATTTTTATGCCAAAATGCGCGAAGCCGAACAAACGCCGGTCGTGCTTCAAAGAAAGTGAAAAAATGTTTATCTTCAATCTTCAAAAAACGGTCGTTTGCGACCGTTTTTTTTTATGTTTGGAGCTTCGAAATCTGGAGATTTTTTCTTTACATCGGGCATTAAAAAATCTATACGAAAAGACAGTTTGTGTCATTGATAAAGCATCAAACCAATCACGAAAAGGAGTAAGAAAATGAATATGAAAACGATGCAAAATATGATTGAATTCAACAAAAAAGAAGCAGTCTAATGTAAAAAAGAGATAATTTTATCGCTGCTTAAAAACGGTACGACCGAAGTTGAAACGATTGCGGTGATTTCGGGGTCCCAAACCTAGTTATGGGGGTTCCGTTTTGCAGCAAGCCGGATTGATCAACAATTATTTCGATCTTTACACTTCGACCAATTATCCGATGAATATTTATTCCAAACATTTTCGCGGAAACTCGGGTTTAAGGATGTTGCGACAGCGCGCCGAAGCGTGCAGTTCCTCGAAGAACCGTGTGTTATTTTGAACGGCCTCAAGACCGCGCCGGACGGCATCATACGCTCGAAATGGGGCTCACAATGCTTGATCGCGCACGCTGGACGGGCAAGTTCGAAGAAGCGGAGGTTGATAGCCCGTGGATCGTCAATAAATTGAGCAAGCCGCTGATTGGTAACATCAAATCTTTGGAAGAAAAACGACTGGAAAAAACGCAGAAAAACGAACGGTGTGAACTAAAGCCGGCGGCTTAGATCTTTCGGAAGATCGGTACGGAATTAAGAAAAAGGAGAAAAAGAATTGGAGAAATGTAATGCGTCAGTAAAAAGTTAGTTTCAAAAAAACTAGGGTTTAAGGACTGGTGCGTAAGCATCCTTGCTTGCCATGCGCGTTGCTTCAACGCGAAAGCGCCTTGTTAAATTCGACGACTCAAGGCTTACAAAGCTATTTTCGCGCCCTGCGCTCAGGCAGGCAAGGATGCTCGCACTCCAGTCTTAAAGTTTTCGTTTTCTGTGAGCATAACTTTTCAGTGACGAATTACGAAGAAAGCCCTTTTTCTCCTTTTCTCCCTTTCGCCGCTTCTATTTTGGCATCGCCGGAGCAGGCATATTTGCTTCGATGTTCAAAACAACTGTGATGTTATCGGACAGCATCGGCGTTCCATTCGGCAAATTAGTGCCGTAATTGACACCGAAATCGCGGCGATTGATGACGGTTTCCGCGGTTGCGCCCATCCGGGTTGCGCCGCTTTTGGCGTCTTTCAGAAAGCCGACCACGTTAAATGGAAACGAGATTGTTTTCGTGACGCCTTTCATTGTGAAATCTCCGGTTATCATCAAACCTTTTCCTTTTTTCTCGATCTTTGTACTTTTGAAAGTCATTTCAGGATATGTCTCGACCTCAAAAAAGTCTTTTGTGCGAAGATGATTGTCACGCGGCGCAACGCCGGTATCAACGCTCGTCACTTTCGCCATAAATTCGACGGTTGATTTTGTCACGTCTTTGGCATCATAATTGACCGTTCCCGTAAAATCGCGGAAATAGCCCGGCACGTCAACAAGTCCCATATGTTTGACGCGAAAACCGATCGAGCTGTGTGCTTTGTCGAAACTGTATGCGCCTGAGGCGCCTTCATCCGTTTTGCCGCCGAACGCAAAAAATCGCTGTTCAAAACTAAGATTTGACGCATCGCCGGTAAAACCGAAAAACGCAGTGCCAAAAATAAACGAAAAAACAATTAGTGATAAAAATAATTTACCTTTCATAAAAAACTCCCTTTTTTAGATTCTGCTGAAAATTTATAGTTACAGGAATAAAATTGTAACCTAAAAAGATTCGTTTTATGAAATACTATCTTTCGACACAGGAAAAATTAAAATGAGTTGGGAAGCGATACAAAATTGGTTTTTCGGGTTAGGCGAAAATTACGGTGTCAATCCGCTGATTTTCGGCGTGATATATGTCGGCGCGATTCCGTTTTTTTCGTTTTCGATCGGTTGGTTGATACAAAATTACCGCACGGGAAAATCAATCGTGCTGCCTACTCTTTTTGCGATGTTTTTCTTTATTTCGGCTTACATCTACCTGATCTTTGCGGGGAAAAATGTTCCTTATTGGGTTTATGTTGCGGTTGTCGCAATGATTTTGTTCGGCGCGTATTCAACCTTTCGAAAAGTTCGCAAACAAATCAAGGAAGTTTAGGAAAAAATTTCAAACATTATGCGGGGAAAATATGATTTGATCGTCATCGGCGGCGGTTCGGCTGGTCTTGTGGCGGCGGGCGGCGCGGGAATTTTGGGCGCACGCGTTGCTTTGATCGAGAAAAATCTGCTCGGCGGCGATTGTCTTTACACGGGCTGTGTGCCGTCAAAGGCTTTGATCCGTTCGGCGAAATTTGCAAGCGAAATGCGCCGTGCGGCGGATTTCGGATTTGGCTGCGCGGATTTCGGATTCAAAAACGATAAATTCGCATCGGTGACGAATCGTGTCCAGCAGGTTATTAAAGACATCGAGCCGCACGATTCGCCCGAGAGATTCGAGAAAATGGGTGCTGAAATTATTTTTGGAACGCCGCGCTTTTTGAATGCGAATGAGATCGAGGTGACGCTCAAAGAAACGGGCGAAATAAAAGTCTTAAAGGCAAAGCGTTTTTGTATTTCTACGGGATCGTCGCCGTTTATTCCGCCGATCGAGGGGTTGAGCGAGACAGGATTTATTACTAACGAAAATATTTTTCATCTCAAAGACCTACCGGCAAGATTGATCGTGCTTGGCGGCGGCGCGATCGGCGCAGAGATGGGACAAGCGTTTCAAAGACTCGGCGCGCGGGTTACGCTGGTTGAAATGGGGGATCGAATTTTAGGCAAGGAAGACGAAGAAGTTTCCGCGTTGATAGAAGAAGTTTTCGCAAAGGAAGGCGTCACCGTTCTGACAAAATCAAAGGCTGTGAAGGCGCGAAAAAACTCCAAAGGCGAAAAGGTTTTAACCATCGAAACGGGCGGTAAACAAACGGAAATCGTTGCTGATGAAATTCTTGTCGCGCTCGGCCGAAAGGCAAATGTTAAAGGATTAGACCTCGAAAACGCGGGCATTAAATACGACGAAAAGAGCATTATGACGGACGCATATCTTCGAACGACGGCGAAAAATATTTTCGCGGCGGGCGATGTCACAAACCATTTTCAGTTCACGCACGCTGCCGATTACGAGGCGCAGATCGTTTTGCAGAATTGTTTTTTATTTTTTCCTCTGACAAAAAAAGCTGATTACAGGGTTGTTCCGTGGGCGACATTTACCGAACCGGAAGCGGCGCGAGTCGGCTTAACGGAAACAGAGGCAAAGAAAAAATACGGCAAAGTAAAAGTATTTAAGGTTCAGTTTGAAGAAAACGACCGTGCTCACGCCGAAGGCGAAACGGAAGGATTTGCGAAAGTTATTTTGAACGGTAAGCGAATTGTCGGCGCGCACATCGTCGGCATTCGCGCCGGGGAATTGATTCATGAATTTGTCTTGGCGATGAAATTAAATCTATCGCTTGACGACCTCAACAAAGCGATCCACGTGTACCCGACACTTTCCAAAATCACGCAAGCCGTCGGCACGGAAAAAACGCTCGAAAGTCTTGGCTCGCCGTTCGTCCAAAGATGGTTTCAGAGATATTTGAAATTTTGGCGGTAGGAAAGCGGAAACGATGTACAAGTTTTTTTAATGACCCGTTTTTCGGCAAAAACTCGTTAATAAGAAGGGTCAATAATTTATCCAAAAGGTGATGAAACCAATGAAACTAGCGCAATTATTAATGATCTTTTTGTTTATCGCGGTCGGGGCAAGTGCTGCGACTGTAAAAACTACAAATAAGTTAAAGCTTGGCGAGAGTGAAATAATCGTCAATGTTTACGAAAACGCAGGCGCCAAAATAACATTTTTTGCCCCGCATTATAACGAGCAGGTCGGCATAATTTTGGCCAAAGAATACGTAAATAAAAATGGCGGACGTCTGATAGAAATAGAATCTTTGGATGAAAAAGGCTATCCGACGCGAAATGTCAAATTTATATACGGCGGCAAAGCTTATTCGATTGATCCGAACCGCATCTACACCGACAACGGCAGAAGTTGTAACATTGTCGGGGAGATTCGCGAAACGGTCAAAAACTTTGCCGATAACCTGTTAAAAATTATTCTTGTGCCGGACGGCAAGGCTTTGCGCGCAGGTGAACGGTTTCTCGTTGCCGTGCATAATAATGCGAATGTTTCCGCAAAGGCGGCAAACGCTCAAACGAGCGATCTGAGCGCACTGGCTTTTATTAAGGGTCAAAGCACGAAAATTCTTGTCGGAGGTGTGTTTGAAGCGCAGGCAGACGGTGTTTTTATCTCAAACACGGAAACGGATGAGGACAATTTTATATTTCTTTCGGGTCTGACGTATCTCGGCTATTTCGCGGAAAAAGGCTTTAACGTCGTCGTGCAGAAACCGGCGGCGCGTCTGCAGTCGAAACAATGCACGGTTGACGACGGTTCGCTCTCGGTTTACGCGGCGCAAACATCTGTTCCATACATCTGTCTCGAAGCCGACGGCGTCAGCGGTTATATGCGCCAACGCCAGATGTTTGATGCGATCTACGCGCTTTTTCAGCTTGAACAAAAACAAGTTAAGCCGGCAATTGTCGCCGATCAGAAATAGTTTTTGAAACTTATGGTTTATTTGTGGCGGTAAGTGATTCTGCCTTTTGTCAGATCATACGGCGACATTTCGACATCAACGCGATCGCCGATCAAGATACGAATCCGATTTCGGCGCATTCTGCCGGAGATCTGCGCCATAACAATATGGTCACTGCCGTTAACTTTGACCTTAAAACACGCATCACGCTGTTTATCCACAATTAGTCCGGCTACTTCAATTAATTCTTCTTTCATCTATATTTGATTTCCTAATTATTTGTTATCTTATTACAGTTTAAACGAAATTGACAACAAATGCCTAAATAGAAACAGCATCTCCGGCTAAACTTTTAACCGGAGACGCGTCTGTTAACCTCAGTCTTGAGTCAAGAGTCGAGAGTCGAGAGTCGGATTTTCGTCAAGTGATCCTTGAGACAAGTGCGCGTCAAATCTTCGATTTCAACGACCCATTTGGAAGGATTCGGGGAAAATCTGTTTGATGCGCCTCATCTTTCAAACGACTCGCGACTCAGGTTCTGTTAATAACAGTTTTTAATTAACCGTTTGGCTTTTTACCAGCGTGAACCGCCGCCGCCACCGCC
>JANLTD010000978.1:0-3456 GCA_031362765.1 Acidobacteriota bacterium
AACGCAGAGAGCGCAAAGAACGCAGAGAGAATGTAAATAAATCTCTGCGTTCTCCGCGCTCTCTACGTTTTTAATTATCCCAACATTCGTTCAACTACGCCGTAACTTGCTTCCAATGCTTCGGGCAATTTGCTGGCATCTGTGCCGCCGCCTTCGGCCATATCGGGTTTGCCGCCGCCGCGCCCACTGACGATCGGCGCGATTTCCTGAACGATCTTTCCCGCCTTTACTTTGTCGGTCAGATCGTCGGACACGCGGACGATGAACGAAACTTTGTCGTCGTCCGTTCTGGCAAGAATGACCACGCCGGATTTTATTTTCGACATCAGCGTGTCGGACAAATGCCGCATTCCGCCTTTGTCCAAACCCTCGACCGTTTTGGCGATAACTTTTACGCCCGCAACATCTTTTGCTTCGTCGCCTTTTGATGAAGCGTTACCGATTGCGCCGGTCGCAATTTTCATCTTCAGATCGTCGTTTTCGCGCCGTACTTTTTTCAGCTCTTCCTGCAATTTTTCGATCGCGGCGGGCAAATTGTCACGCTGAGTTTTTAAGGCGTTCAGCGAACGGTCAAGTAGTTTTTCGTCCTCTCGAAATCTTTCAAACGCGTCAAAACCCGTAATCGCGCGAATTCGGCGAACGCCCGAAGCGACAGCTTCGTCCGACATGATCTTAAACGAGCCAATGTCGCCTGTCGCGCGGACGTGCGTTCCGCCGCACAACTCTTTTGAAAATTCGCCGCCGCCGACCGAAAGGACCCTGACGGTCGAGCCGTATTTTTCACCAAACAAAGCCATCGCGCCCGAGCGCATCGCTTCTTCGATATTCATCAGATCGGTGTTGACCTTTTCGTTCTGCAAAATGTAGCGGTTGACCAAATCCTCAATTTCCTTGAGTTCTGTTTCGCTGATTGCCTGATAATGTGTGAAATCAAACCGCAAATACGAAGGCGCAACGACCGAACCGGCTTGCTTGACGTGTGTTCCGAGAACTTCCTTCAAAGCCGCGTGAACCAGATGGGTCCCCGTATGATTCCGCCGCGTCGCATCACGTTTCGCCACATCAACCGACGCTGTGACCACATCGCCGACTTTGATCGAACCTTTTTCGACCTTTGATTTATGCAGAACAATGCCGGCGATCGGCGCAAAAGTATCAAAGACCTTTGCAAGACTGTTCGCCGCTTTGTCCGCCGATATGTCAGAACCATCTGCGGTAGCGGATGGGTTTTTGTTTGCACTCTGAGTTGATTCATTCTGAGCAGAAAACCGCCCACTACCGTAGGCGGTTCTGACAATCACGCCGCAATCGCCGACTTGTCCGCCCGCTTCGGCATAAAACGGCGTATCACTCAAAACGATCAAACCTTCATCGCCATCATTTAATTCGTCAACACGGTCATCATTTTTCACCAAAGCCAAAACGCGCGCGCCTTCTATTTCCGTTGTGTCGTAGCCGTGAAATGTCGAACGAACTTCAGTTTGTTCCAGTGCCGCATAAATCGGATTGATCTTGTCGGCTTGTTTGGTTTTCCCGATTTCAGAAGTTTGTTGAAGTTTTTTTAGTTCGATTTCAACTAGTTTTCTAAATTCATCCTCTCCCAATGCTTCAACTGATTTGTAGCCCTTTTGAGTTAAAACCACAAAAATTAAATCAACTGGGGTCCCGTAAGTGTCATAAAGTCTTGCATATTCAGAGATCAAAATGTTTTCGTCACTATTTTTGTTATGATATTCAATTAGTTCGTCTAACTTTTTCAAACCAACCGTCATCGTCGCGCCGAATCTTTCTTCCTCAAGCCGTACCATTTTGCCGATGAAATCGCGTTGGATCTCTAATTCAGGATACGCGTCTTTCATTTGTCCGACGACAAAATCGCAGACTTTGTTGAAAAATAATCCGTCAAAGCCGAGATGCTCGCGCCCGTGATAGATGGCGCGGCGCATAATTTTCCGCAAAACGTAATTTCTGCCTTCGTTGCCGGGCAAAATTCCGTCAGCGATGGCAAAAGCCGTCGCTCTCGCGTGGTCGGCAATCACGCGGCAGGCAAATTGTTTCTGTTCATCAAAATTTTCGTAAACGCTCATAAATATCTAATTATCTTAATATTTCAGTAAGTTATTCAATCGGCGAAACATCCGCTAAATGCTTCCACATTTTGTCTTCTCGCGGATTATTCCAGTCTTTTTCGAGAGATTTTTCGCTTAACAAAGCCGTTTCCGAAATCTCTTGCGCTTTCATCAAATTGACGCTCAACTCCCAAAGCTGTTCCATTGTTTTCAGCCGATTCGTCAAGGCTTCAGGCGACATATCAATCTTCATTTTCAATCCTCTCGATGTCTGCTAAATCCTGCAATCTTCCACTAATTTTTTTCATAAAGATCAGACCTTCTTTTGAAACGCTCGATACGATTCCGCGATTCCATTTGAAAGTCTTGCGGGTTTGCCAGACTTCCTTTAACGCTTCAGTGACGAGTAAAAAATCAATCGTTATCAGCGTTTTAGTATTTTTATCAATTTTAGAAATCCTCCGAATCTCAATTTTCCCGTCGTGAAAATGAAGCGGCAAACCTTCGACATCGTAACCGAAACTCTCCGCAATGCGCCAAACTTCATCCAAATCATCTGAAAGAATCAACAAATCAATATCAATCGTCGCTCGCGGAAACCCGAGAATTGCCATCGCCCAGCCGCCGCAAACTGCGTACTCAATTTTGCACTCGTTCAACGTGTTGGTGATATTGGTAAATTCTTCAAGCAGAGTTGCCATTGAAAGCTATTTTCCTTGCGATAATTGTGCTGTAAATTCGACAATCGGCATCAATAAATCCGTGTCGTAATTCGTTTTCACGCCCTGCAAAACTGCCGCAACTCTTTCCAAACCGGCGCCCGTATCAACCGACGGTGCAGGCAGCGGTGTTAATTCAAAAACACCTTTTTCAATCTCATTTCTTTCAAACTGCATAAAGACGAGATTCCAGATCTCCATCGTCGTATCGCCGTGGCCGTTGACCCATTTCGGATGATTTTCTTCCGGATTATCGGGTTCGTCGCCCATATAATAATGGATCTCCGAACACGGTCCGCACGGTCCGGTGTCTGCCATTTGCCAAAAATTATCTTTGCGCCCGAAAGGTAAAATTCTATCGGGACGCGCACCGGCTTTTATCCATAAATCACGCGCTTCGGTGTCGGCGGCAACTTCGTCGTCGCCTTCAAAGACGGTGAACCACAGCCGATTGACATCGAATTTTAGTTCGCCCACGAGAAAATCCCAAGCGAAATTTATTGCGTCTTCTTTGAAATAATCGCCGAAAGAAAAATTGCCGAGCATCTCGAAAAACGTTTGATGGCGCGCTGTGCGTCCCACTTCGTCAAGGTCGTTGTGCTTGCCTCCGGCGCGGACGCACTTTTGCGAAGAGGCGGCGCGTTTGTAGTCGCGTGGTTCAACGCCTA
>JANLTD010000361.1:0-1780 GCA_031362765.1 Acidobacteriota bacterium
CTCGCGCTCCAGTCATAATTTTTACTGAAGTATTACGCTAAAACTAACGAGCGTGATTTTCCGTTCATGGTTTTTTGTTTATAATCTTAGCTTTTATGAAAGAAATGAAAACATCTTATCCGCGCAATAAAATCAAGATCCTGCTGCTCGAAAATATTTCCGATGCGGCGGTTGCCGAATTCCACGCCGATGGTTACGCCGAGATCAAACGGCTAAAGGGAGCACTCAGCGAAGCCGATCTGATCGAAGAGATCAAAGGCGTACATATTTTAGGCATTCGATCGAAAACGCATATTACCGCAAACGTTCTCGAACACGCCGACAAGCTGCTCGCTGTCGGGTGTTTCTGCATCGGCACGAATCAGGTTGATCTGCGGGCGGCAACCCGAAAGGGAATCGCCGTTTTCAACGCGCCGCACGCCAATACGCGCTCGGTCGCCGAACTCGTGATCGGTTTGTGCGTGATGCTGATCCGCAAAATTTCCGACAAGAACGCGGCCGCGCATCGCGGAGTTTGGCTCAAGGACGCGAAGGGCTCGTTTGAACTGCGCGGGAAAACTTTGGGGATTATCGGCTACGGCAACATCGGTTCGCAGGTTTCCGTGCTTGCCGAATCATTGGGCCTGAACGTGATCTATAACGACATTTTGACCAAGTTGCCGCTCGGCAACGCCAAACAGGTTCGCGATCTGGGCACGCTTTTGGCGCATTCCGATATCGTCACGCTGCACGTTCCGAGCGATAAAACGACGCACAATATGATCAACGGCGCGACGTTTTCAGAAATGAAAGACGGCGCGGTCTTACTGAATTATGCGCGCGGCGACGTCGTTGACTTAAATGCCTTGAAAAAATTCATCGAAAACGGCAAACTTTCCGGCGCGGCGATCGATGTTTTCCCGTTTGAGCCCGAAAAGAACGGCGACGCGTTTGAGAGTGGTTTGCAAAATCTGCCGAACGTCATCCTGACGCCGCACATCGGCGGCTCGACCGAAGAAGCGCAGGCGAATATCGGGCTTGACGTGACGGCAAAACTCATCAAATATCTCGAACTCGGTGTGTCCGAGGGTTCGCACAGCGTCCCGCCCGCCAGTTTGCCGCTGCAGGACAAAACGCATCGCATTCTGCATATTCACGAAAATATTCCGGGTGTTCTCTCGGAAATAAATACGCGTCTGTCGGCGAAAGGAATCAATATCCTGGGACAATTCCTCAAAACAAACGACGAGATCGGCTATGTAATTTTAGACTTGAATACCAAACTTTCCAAAGAAGCGTTGGAGATATTGAAGGAAGTCAAAGGCACGATCAAAACGCGGATGGTTTATTGACGAAATAGACATTTATTTTGACTGGGATTAAATTGCAATTAGAAAAAGTATTTCTATAACTGCCTAAGTTCAAAAAATCGGCGTTTGCCGGACGCGATTTTGATAAATATCGTAAAAACCATAAGTTAGGAAGTTGGTATAATGACAAAATTAGACGTTTGATGAAATAACACGATGCACGAAACTTTCAAGTATTACGCTTTTGTCTTCCTTGCTTTGCGCGCTCTTATTGACCTGACGTTGGCTGTCATAATTTGTTACCAAGTAGGAAGTTTTGTGCCCGGCATCGGGCTTATGCTTATCTGTTGCGTTTTCTATTTCTTTTTGTTTTTTGGAATCAGAAACGAAAAGTTCAGCGGTCGTTATGGTAGTCGGGTCTTCTTGTGGCGCGAGCCGATTGCTTATTGGTTTATTGTGGCGTTGCTTGTCATTTTACATTTAATCATCAC
>JANLTD010000414.1:0-4899 GCA_031362765.1 Acidobacteriota bacterium
TTGGTATCAGGTTACAGATAATGATTATAGTGGTTCGGGTTATAACCGTGGTCATATGTGTCCGTCGGGCGATCGGACGAATTCTGTGCCGAATAATTCAGCGACGTTTTTGATGACGAATATGCTTCCGCAAACATCGGAAAACAACCAGGGACCTTGGGAAGATTTGGAAACTTACTCGCGCACTTTAGCCGGACAGGGTAACGAAATTTATATTATTTCGGGTCCGGTCGGAAACATCGGAACGATTGCGGCCGGCCGCGTCGTCGTCCCGCAATATACCTGGAAAGTCGTGATGGTTTTGCCGAACGGTATCAACGATTTGCAGAGAGTGACGCGTGCGACACGCGTGTTTGGGATTATCGTCCCGAATTTTCCGCCGCTCAATATCAATGCTCCGTGGCGTGATTTTCGGGTCACGGTCAACACCGTCGAAAATTTGACAGGTTATAATTTCTTTTCGAATGTCCCGAAAAACACGCAGGAAATTATTGAAAGACGGCGCGATTTGCAATAATTTTCGTCCCATTTGTCGGGCCAGTTTGGTGCTTGCCCATTGAACCTAAGCCGCGTTCATCGCACAAAACGACACGATTTTCCGCTTTTTCGTGTCTTTTTGTTTAATGAGCGTGGTTTTTTTGCATCTAAAATTGGCGGCAGAGCTTTTCTGCTGTAAATTATCAATCATCAGTTATGAAAAAAGTATATTTGGTTTTAATTCTGAGTCTTTTTGTTTTCTTGTCGGACGCGGCTGCGCAAAAAAATCGTTTGATCAGCGATATTCAAGGCGACAAAAATGTCTCCCCGTATGTTGGCGAAAGCGTCCGCGTTTCGGGCATCGTGACGGCGCGTACGCGCACCGGATTTTATCTGCAAACGCCTGACGATAAAGTTGACAGAAATCCTAACACTTCCGAAGGAATTTTTGTTTATACCAAAACCGAACCGACCGGTGAAGCAACCATCGGCAACGCTGTTTCGATCACCGGAACCGTGACGGAATTTATTCCAAAAGCCGATCCGCAAAGTTTGCCCATCACGGAAATTTCAATGTTCAAAGGCAAAGATTTTATTGCCGTTGATTCAAAAAGCAACGCGCTGCCGAAGCCGATCGTTTTAACTGTCAACGATTTTAAGCCGAATACGATCGACCAGCTTGAAAAATATGAAGGAATGCGGGTGACCGTTCCGGAAATGACCGTCGTCGCGCCGACGAACGGCAGAAATGACGAAAAAACAGGATCGTCGGATTCGGACGGAACATTTTACGGTGTGGTCAAAGGTTTTGCGCGGCCTTTTCGCGAAGTCGGATTCGATGTCTACGACTACCTTCTGTTGTCCGATAAAGAAAGAGACAAAATAAAAAAAGAAACGCCCAAAATTTCGATCTTCGACCATAATCCCGAAAGAATTCGTGTCGAAAGCGCGGCACTGCTCGGTGCTCAGCCGATTGATGTCGCGAGCAACGCGGAAATTAAAAATCTGACAGGAGTCATTCATTACGGTTACCGCGCCTATTCGATCCTGGTTGACGCCGATAACAAACCGGTAATTTCAAATCTCTTCAAAGCGATTCCGCTGCCCGCGCCGAATGATCGTCAATTTTCGATCGCGGCGATGAACGTCGAAAGATTTTTTGACGACGAAGACGACCCGAACATCAAAGAACCGATCATCACGAGCGAGGGTTTCGAGCGTCGTCTGAAAAAAGTTTCGCTCGCCGTTCGCAGCTATCTGCAAACGCCCGATGTCGTCGCAGTTGTTGAAATGGAGAGTTTGCCGGTTTTGAAAAAACTTGGCGACCGCATCAATAAAGACTCGGAAGCCGCCGGCAAACCAAATCCGAAATACGAAGCCTATCTGATCGAAGGCAACGACATTGGCGGTATTGATTCCGGCTTTCTGGTTAAATCTACGCGGGTCGAGGTTTTGGAAACAAAACAACTCGGCAAGGACGAAAAATTTGAAAACCCCGTCTCGAAAAATGAAGTTTCCCTCAACGACCGGCCGCCGTTTTTCCTTCGTGCCGCGATCAAAGACGCGAAAACAGGCAAACCGTTTGAATTTGCGGTGATCGTCAATCATCTGAAATCACTACGCAACTACAACGATGATAAAGAAGCGCCGTTTGTCCGTATGAAGAAAAAACTTCAGGCGGAATTTTTGGCAAAATACGTGGCGGAAAGGTTAAAAGCGAATTCGAATGAACGGCTCGTGCTTGTCGGCGATTTCAATGCGTTTCAGTTTAACGACGGAATTATGGATGTTGTCGGTACGATCAAGGGAACTCCGATTGGCAAAGATTCGGTTCCGATTGCTTCGGAAGATCTGCTCAATCCCGATCTGATCAATTTGGTTGATATGATAAAGCCGAACCAGCGTTATTCCTACAGCTTCGACGGCAACGCGCAGGTGCTCGATCATTTTATTGTCAGTCCGGCGATGTATAAACAGCAAAACGGCTTCGGATATGCGCGGGTTAATGCGGATTTTCCCGAAACTTACCGCAACGATGCAACACGAGTTGAAAGATTCTCAGATCACGACTCGGCGATCGGATTTTTTACACTTGACGATTTAACGACAATGAACTCGCAATAAGGAAATCAAGGCTTAATAAAGTCGGGCCGCGAACGCTTTCATCCGCGCTCCGACCGAAAAGCGGTATCTGTTGAATGGGGATTACTTTTTTTTTGAATTGAATATGTTTTGACTTGAGCGGGCGCAGAGCGCGCCTTCCGGACCTGTTAATTGTTTTATCAGGTCTTTTTAACCTTTCATTTGAGAAATGTTGAAAGTAAATCAATCAAGTAACAGCAAATTTGAGGTCAGGAAGGGTTGCTTTGCGCCCGCATTTGTCAAAATGTGAATTCCTAACTTTTTATTGATGCATTACTAACTTCTGATTTTGCTATTTTGACTTTCGGCCGATCTAAATCTATGCTTTCATTTTTTGTTGAATGAATAAAATTACCGAAAAGAGAGAAGCAATGATAAATTTACCGATCGGTATTTTCGACAGCGGCGTTGGCGGGTTGACGGTTTATCGCGCGCTGCATAATCGTCTGCCGAATGAACATTTCATTTATCTCGGCGATACGGCGCGGGTGCCTTACGGAACAAAATCGTTGGCGACGGTCGAACGCTACGCGATCGAAAATTCACAATTTTTGGCTTCGCGCGGAATCAAACTTCTCGTCGTTGCCTGCAACACGGCTTCGGCGCTTGCGCTGCCAAAAATCCGCGAGAAGATCGGGATTGATGTTGTCGGCGTGATCGGTCCCGGCGCGCGCAAAGCCGTTGAGGTTACAAAAGACGGCGCGCGCATTGCCGTCATCGCGACCGAAGCAACCGTGCAGAGCGACGCTTACGCCGCTTCGATCAGACAAGCGTCCGCCACGGCGGAAGTTCTGCAAACGGCGTGCCCATTATTTGTTTCACTGGCGGAAGAAAATTGGATCCGCGAGCCCGAAACATTCTCGATCGCCCGGAAATATCTGCAAAGTATCATCGAATTTCAGCCCGAAGCACTTGTCTTAGGCTGTACGCATTACCCGATCTTGCGCGAAGTCATTCAGCAAATCGTCGGCGAAAATGTTACACTCATTGATTCGGGCGAGGCCTGCGCCGAAGAGGTTGAAAAACTTCTGATAGAAAAAGGACTGGCAAATCCGAACAAAATCACGGGAACGCGCAAACTGTGCGACGACCTTGACCATTTTTATGTAACGGACGCGGCGGAAAGATTCGCCCGCGTCGCAACCAGATTTTTGGGCGTTACGCCCGCCAAACTCGAAGCAATCGAAGTTTTTGGAATTGACGAATTAAAAGGTGAAAAGTGAAAAAGTGAAAAAGTGAAAAAGCATGAAAAGTGAAAAAGTCTTGTTGTCAAAAATTCAACTAACTTTTTCACTTTTTCACTTTTACCCTTTTTCACTTTTTCACTTTTACCCTTTTACCCTTTTACCCTTTTTCACTTTATTATGAGCTATACGAGAATTGACAGCCGCGCACTCGACCAGTTGCGCCAGACAAAAATTACGCCGAATTATTTACCTTATGCCGAAGGCTCGGCGCTGATCGAGGTCGGCAACACGAAAGTTATTTGCGCAGCGACGGTTGAAGAACGCGTGCCGCCGTTTCTGCGGAACAAAGGAATCGGCTGGGTAACGGCGGAATACGCGATGCTGCCGCGTGCGACCAACACGCGCACCAACCGCGAAACTCTTCGTCCTTCGGGCCGAACTCAGGAAATTCAGCGGCTCATCGGGCGCAGTCTGCGCGCCGTCGTTGATACCAAACTTTTGGGCGAACGCCAGATCATTGTTGATTGCGACGTGATCCAGGCCGACGGCGGAACGCGTTGCGCTTCGATCACAGGCGCGTGTGTCGCGCTTGCGCTGGCCGTTAAAAAAATGCTGATCGCGGGAAAATTAAAGAAAAACCCGCTGCTTTCGGAAGTCGCGGCGGTCAGCGTCGGGATTGTCGAAGGCACTGCGCTTTTGGATCTGGCTTACGCGGAAGATTCGACCGCTGATGTTGATATGAATATTGTCTGCACGGGCGCCGGCAAATTTATCGAGATCCAGGGCACCGCCGAACGCGAACCTTTCACGGGCGCACAAATGACGGAAATGCTCGCCCTCGCCGAAAAAGGAATCAACCAGCTTTTTACGATTCAAAGATACGCGCTCAACGGCTAAAAAATCACAAAATTTGTGATAAGGAACATGTAAAAATAACTTATAACAGTTTAAGAACAACATAATCGTTTAGTAGCCGCGATTGAATGGGGATTGTTTTATTTCAATATCGAAAATGGACAAAAACGCGGGCGCAAAGCAACCATTCCAGACCTTCAATTTGCTATCAATTGATTGATTTTCTTTCATCTTTTCT
>JANLTD010000443.1:0-3340 GCA_031362765.1 Acidobacteriota bacterium
TTGATGACCGCGAATCGCGCGCTTCCCACCCACCCCGCTACAGGAACCAGCCCCATGACGCAATCTTTCAAGCGTCGTCAGTTTCTTAAGTCAACGGCCTTTGTTGGTACTTCGCTCGCGTGTTCCGCGATCAGTTATCAACGTATCCTCGGTGCCAACGAACGACTACGAATCGCAAGTATCGGAACGGGCGGAAAGGGGTGGGGCGATTTGAACTCGGTCGCAGCCAGCCCGGCCGTCGATGTTGTTGGATTGTGTGACATTGATAGTTCTGAAAAACATCTTGGCAACGCCGTAGAAAAATACCCGCAAGCCGAGAGATACGAAGACTGGCGAAAGTTGCTCGATGAATCGAAACGTTTCGATGCAACGATTGTATCGACCCCCGATTTTATGCATGCGCCGATTGGGCTCGCCGCGATGCAACTCGGCCAGCACATCTACTGTCAGAAGCCACTGACGCATACAGTTCATGAAGCTCGTCAGATGCAATTGGCTGCCAAAAAATACAACGTCGTTTCGCAGATGGGAAACCAGATCCAATCACACACGGCGTATAAAACGGCCGTAGCCATCGTTCAAGCAGGCCTGATCGGTGAAGTCAAAGCGGTTCATGCATGGCAAAGCGGCTCGCCGAAATGGCCGCGAGCTATCGATCGTCCCGAAGGCGCTGACCCTATTCCAAGTGGCGTGCGTTGGGATCTTTGGCAAGGTGTTGCCGGCGAACGTCCTTTCAAAGAAGCGATGTACCATCCGTTCAATTGGCGTGGCTGGCGCGATTACGGCACCGGTCAATTAGGCGACTTCGGATGTCACATTTTGGATCCTGTGTTTACCGCGCTTAAGCTAACATCACCGATATCGCTCGTTGCCGAAGCGCCTCCGATCCATCGCGAAACATGGACCAACGCGGCGACTGTCAAGTATGTCTTTCCGAAAACGGCGTTCACGACGGGAGCAACCATTCCGGTGACGTGGTACGACGGTGTCGGTATCAAACCGCCTCGAGATTTGTTTACGGATATCCCCGTTAAATACGAACTGCCGGCAGCCGGCTCGGTGATGATCGGAACGAAAGGCTCGATCGTTGTTCCGCATGTCGCCGCTCCCATGCTGTTCCCAGAAGAGAAATTCGCTTCGCAAGATATTCCGAATATCGATGGCGTCGACCACTACGTTCAATGGGCCGATGCATGTCGTGGAGAAGGAAAAACGACTTCGCATTTCGGTTATTCAGGCCCACTCACCGAAACAGTTCTATTGGGAACGATCGCCATTAGACTAACGAGGACCGAGCTGAAATGGGATCCAGCCAAGTTACTCGTCACCGGTGCAGAAAGCGCTCAAGCGATGCTCAGCAAACCCTATCGAACCGGCTGGGAGCCAGCCTGGGTTTAGTTCGACTGCCGAAAAAATTGACACTCTTCTCGGGGATGCCCAAAATGGTAAAGGAGCGATCGGAAAACTGTTGATTGACGAAACGCTTTACAACAATTTGAACCAAACATCTTCTAACATCAATCAGTTTTCATCTGAAGCGACCAAGTTGTTGTATGATTTTCGGCAGAATCCGAAGAAATTTTTATCTATTAAGTTTAAATTGTTCTGATTCTTTCATTAAATCAAGAGATAAAAGCGATTACATTCGGAATAAGTGATAGGTGATAGGTGATAGGTGATAGGTAAAATCCACACTTCGAAGTTATTTTTGATGTAGTGCGTCGGAAATAAATCATTTATTTTATTTGTATGTGAGGTAATAAGTTTCTAAATATACGACTGCAATCGGCGCAAAATGGCTTCTCTTGATTCGACTCCGACAATTCGATCGGCTTCTTTCCCGTTTTTCAAAATCAATAAGGTCGGAATGCTCTGAACGCCGAATCGCGATGCCGTAAAATTATTTTCATCAACATTGAGTTTGCCGACTAAAACTTTTCCCGCAAGTTCTTTGGCAAGTCTTTCAATAAGCGGCGCAATCTGACGGCACGGACCACACCACGCTGCCCATAGATCAATCAAAACCGGTAACTTAGATTTTGTTACAACCTCATCAAAATTCGCGTCAGTGACAATCACCGGAGTTGCGATTGCTTTTGGCAACGACTGTTTGCAGCGGCCGCAAACAGGTTGTTTATTGGTAATTTGAATAATCCCAACCCGATTGTTTGTGCCGCAATTCGGGCAACGAATAATTTGGCTGGCGGTTGATGTATTCATATATGTAATGTTACAACATCGTCTGATAAATAAAAAAAGACAGGCTTAAAATCCTGTCTTTTTCTATTTAATTGGTGGGAACGGAGAGACTCGAACTCTCACGGATCTCTCCACATGCACCTCAAGCATGCGCGTATACCAATTCCGCCACGTCCCCAAAAATTCTCTTTCAAAAATCGGCTAAATCTATTGCTTTTACCGATAAAATGATGATCTAATTTTTTTAAGTTGAACCATCAGCAATATCTAGATTCTTAATCAAAACTGAAGATAACTATTTCTTCGTATTTGCTTCTTTCTTCGTATCGGCTTTCTTTTCGGTGTTTGCCTTTGCAGTATTTGCAGGTTTCACATCTGCTGTGTTTGATGCCGTATTGGCAGGCGCATTTGTCGACACATTTGCTCCTGGCGGAACTGTCACGGCTGAATTAGGATCCGCGGTGTTGGTTGCCGAATTTGCATCAACGTTCGAGTTTGTGTTGACAACCGGCACGTCCGTCGAAGTTTCGGGGTTTGAACTCAAAACCGAAACGCCGCCATTAAGAGCAGGCATTGCCAACATAAGAGCCGACAACATAAAAACTGTTGCCGCGACAATCGTCGTTTTTGATAAAACCGTTGCCGTGCCGCGCGCACCGTAAGCATTGCTTGAAACACTGCTCGTAAAAAGAGCGCCCGCATCGGATTTACCCGGTTGAAGCAAAACCGTGATGATCAACACGAGACAAGAAACAAAAAATAATCCGTATAAAAAATAAGTCAAAGTTCTAAACCACCTAAAAAACTACTTGTAATTAACAATCTTCGCAAAACTTTCCGCGTCGAGACTTGCGCCGCCGACGAGTGCTCCGTCAATATCGTTTTCGTTCATTAAAACCGCGATGTTTTCGGGTTTGACAGAACCGCCGTAAAGAATTCTGGTCGCATTTGCCGTGTTTTCACCGTGCGTTTCGGCCAATGTCTGACGAATAAAGCCGTGCATTTCTTGAGCCTGTTCAGGAGAGGCAGTTTTTCCGGTGCCAATCGCCCAAACAGGCTCGTAAGCGATAATAATCCGTTCCATATCCGAAGTTGTCAAACCGTCCAAACCTTCGCGAACCTGACTTTTGATAACTTCAAA
>JANLTD010000465.1:0-4331 GCA_031362765.1 Acidobacteriota bacterium
CCTGAAATTGATTTAATCCGGTCTTTTTCAACTCCAACTTGAGTAAAGATCAAGGTTTATCAATCAAGTTAAAACCATCAACAGGTCTCGAAGGTGTGCTTTGCGCCCGCTCAAGTCAAAACATATTCAATTCAAAAAAAAGTAATCCCCATTCAAGAAGAATCTGTTTAAAAGTTAGAAAACGGGACGCGGATTATGATTAAGAAAATCAGCCGAAATCAGCCAGATCCGCGTTCATCCGCGTTCCATTTCTTAACTTCTCTTTCAATTTTGGCTTTTTACACAACTTCTAAAAAGTCTTATACAAATCTATCAAATCCTTCACTTCCGCCAATCGGACGTTTTCGCCGAACGCCGCCGTATTGTTGACCTCGTGCTGGTAATTTTGGGTGATGGCAAGCTGTTCTTTCCAGCGTTCCTGGTCTTTGGGTTTAATTGCGGGACGCGTTAATTTTTGTTTCAATCGTAAGATGCAAATGTTGTAAGTTTGTCGGGCGTACGACGTATATTCGCCGTACGCGTTAGCGACACAAGCTCCGACGCTTTGGGGCGTGATATTTTCAGTCATTTGTCCGCTGACCATCGCGGCGCGGCAGGCTTTCCGAAAACCCTCGACGATATTGACCTTCGGAACCCGCTCCGCACGCGAATCGCACTTGTTGAAATTAGCTGGCAAAAGATCGGTCTTGCCAAAAAAACCCTGCACGAAGTCTCGCCTGTCAGCAGAGTATTTTGCCAAGATCTCATGCGGATGCTTGCCGTTGATGACAATCTGCCGGGGAACGCAGTGTGCGGCTTGTGTTTTGTCGTCATCAGAACCCGCGTCGTCTTGCCAAAGTGCTTTTTCGACCTTGAAGCTCCGGACACTTTTCGGAATGATCTCGGTCCAAGCCATCAGATGAATCTCCAAAAGAATCGAAACGATCACGCGTTGGCGGCGGCCTTCGTGCCAAGTCGCGCGCCCCTTAAGCGACTTCGGCGAGGTCTCGTCGCCAAAATCAATCCAATAATCTACTTGCTGTCTGTCTCCCATAATTTAATAGACCAATCGCGCGGCCTAATTTTGCCAACTAAAGGCCTATCGAAAGGATAATTTATTTGAATTGCGGTCAAAGAAGGCATTAATCCCACTTTTTTGCCGCCGATCTATCTGATTTTATCTTAACGCGTCGGAATTCAGACTTTCAAACTTTCGATCGGTAAATTTTTGCGATATATTCTGCTGTAACTAAAATGGCTTCAAATACTGAACAAATAGAGGAATTTACCAAAAAAGTACTGGTCGTCGTAGGCATCGTTATCTTCGCGGTTTTACTCGTGCTGGCGGTAATCTACGTTTTCGATGTGATCTTGCTGCTTTTCGGCGCAATTCTGATGGCGATCTTTTTGCGCGGATTGGCGGATTTGGTCAACCGCTACACAAAACTTTCGGAAGGTTTGTCTGTTTTGCTCGTATCGCTGTTGCTGCTTGTGATTCTTGCGGGTGCGATTGCTCTGCTTGCACCGTCGGTTGCGGAACAAATCAGACATCTTCGCGATCAGCTTCCGAAATCGGCAAAACAAGCGGCGGCGTATATTTCGCATTTCAATTGGGGAAAAACTTTAGGCGAACAGCTTCCGAGCGTTGACGAGATCAAGGAAAAAATTGATGCGGCACGTGTTTTGACCAGCGTTGGAGGCTATTTTTCTTCGACGATCGGTGCCATCGGAAATTTTTTCGTGATGGTTTTGCTGGCGATCTATCTGGCGAGCGAACCGCGCTTTTATGCGGATGGAATAACAAAACTATTTCCGCTAAAATCGCGTTCCCGTGTTTTTGAGGTCTTGTCGGAAATCGGCACGACGCTGAGTTGGTGGCTCATCGGTAAGGTCGCCTCAATGATCTTTATCGGTTTGCTGACGTGGCTCGGGTTATGGATCCTTGGTGTTCCGCTTTCGCTGACATTGGGTTTGATCGCCGGACTTCTATCTTTTATCCCGAATTTCGGGCCGATAATTTCGGCTGTTCCGGCAATTCTTCTCGCGTTTATCGAAAGTCCGATCAGCGCGCTTTATGTTCTGATCCTGTTCGTCATCGTCCAGATTATCGAATCGAATCTGGTAACGCCGTTCATCGAACGAAAGACGGTCGAATTGCCGCCGGCGCTGACGGTTGTCGCGCAGCTTGCATTGAGCGTACTGATCGGTGGTGTCGGGCTGATTCTCGCGACGCCGCTTCTCGCGGGAATCGTCGTTTTCGTGCAGATGGTCTATATCGAAGACGTTCTCGGCGATAAAGAAGAAAAGGTAAAAAGTAAAAAGGCAGAGGGCAAAAGTGAAGAATTTGAAAATGAAATCGCGGACGACGACAAATTGACCCAATAAATTACCTTTGCCTTTTCGCGTCTCTGCGACTTTGGGTTAGAATAGCTTTTGAATGGGGATTGTTTTTTTTTCAATATCGAAAATTGACAAAAACGCGGGCGCAAAGCTGTAGCCCTTCCTGACCTCAAATTTGTTGTAAATTGATTGATAATCTTTCATCTTTCTCAAATTAAAGGTAAAAAAGGCTTGATAAAACCATTAACAGGTCTGGAAGGGTCGCTTTGCACCCGCTCAAGTCAAAACATATTCAATTCAAAAAAAAGTAATCCCCATTCAAGAATTAACTCTTTATGATAGAACGCTACACTTTACCCGAAATGGGCGCGATCTGGTCGCTTAAAAACAAGTTTCAAAAATGGCTCGATGTCGAGATCGCGGTTTGCGAAGTTCACGCTGAGGACGGAATTATTCCTACCGGTGCGCTTGCGGAAATAAAATCAAAAGCGGCGTTTACGGTTGAAAGAGTCAACGAGATCGAAAAAACAACCGATCACGATGTGATCGCATTCACGACGAATCTAGCTGAAA
Organism: Acidobacteriota bacterium; assembly: GCA_031362765.1. Taxonomy (GTDB): domain Bacteria; phylum Acidobacteriota; class Blastocatellia; order Pyrinomonadales; family Pyrinomonadaceae; genus JAFDVJ01. The sequence continues at coordinate 2,893 of JANLTD010000465.1, forward strand.
ATATTGGGGATGCGGCGCGTTTCGTACACTACGGCTTGACGTCGTCGGACGTTGTCGACACGGCGAACGCACTTCTTTTGAAAGAGGCGTGCGACGTTCTTTTGCCGAAAATAGATACTTTGTTGGAAGTCTTAAAACGTCGCGCCTTTGAATTTAAGGACACGCCGCAGATCGGCCGGACGCACGGCATTCACGCCGAACCGACATCGTTCGGATTGGTTTGGGCATTGTGGTTTTCGGAATTCAAACGAAATCGGGAAAGACTCAAAAAAGCAAGGGGAATGATTGCGGTCGGCAAAATTTCGGGCGCGGTCGGCGCGTTTGCGCATCTTGCCCCCGACGTTGAAGAAAGAGTCTGCGCCAAATTGGGAATTGCGGCGGCCGATGTTTCAACGCAGGTCATTCAGCGCGACCGTTACGCCGAATATCTCTGCACATTGGCGATCATCGCGTCCTCACTGGAAAAGATCGCGCTCCAGGTTCGTCATTGGCAGCGCACAGAGGTCCGCGAAGCGCAGGAAAAATTCAAAACCGGACAAAAAGGTTCGAGCGCGATGCCGCACAAACGCAATCCGATCCTCTCGGAAAGAATCTGCGGTATGGCGCGCACGGTTCGCGCCAATGCGATCGTCGGACTCGAAAATATTGCTTTGTGGCACGAGCGCGATATTTCTCATTCGTCGGCAGAACGCATTGTTTTGCCGGATTCATCGGCGGCGCTCGATTATATCTTAGAGAAAACGACCTCGCTGCTCGACACTCTGGTTGTTTATCCCGAAAATATGCTGAAGAATCTGAATCTGACACGCGGGCTGGTTTTCAGCGGTCAATTGCTGTTGGCTTTAACGCAAAAAGGTGTTTCACGCGAAGACGCATACGTTTATACGCAGCGAAACGCCATGAAAGTTTGGGATGAAGGTGGTGAATACAAGGATTTGGTAACAAACGACGCGGCCATTTCTTCTAAACTTTCGCCGGAAGAAATTGCCCGCGTCTTTGATGTTACACATTATCTTCGTAATGTCGAAAACGTGTTCAAACGAGTTTTTGGCTAAATTATTTTGACCATTTTTCAGCCATTTCTCCGATCACCGGAAGTTTTATATTTTCTCCTTTATACGCTTTGAAGGCGAGGAAAATTAAGCCCGCAATAAAAGCTACCCAAACAAGAAAGAAAACTACTCCGACCAACGAAGATAAAAGGCCTGAAATAAATATCGTGATGAATATCAAAACGCCAAAAACAACGGCGGGAATAATAAAAGCGACATGGTAAAGCAAAGATTGGAAAGCATGGAAGCGGACCCATTTGTCTTCTTTTTCAATAATTATTGAAATAATTGCCACAATACCGATAATGTAGCCGATTAAAGCCGTAAGATTAGAATCAAGCCCCAAGGCGGATTTACCGCCAGACATATTTTGCATTTTGAATTCTC
>JANLTD010000996.1:0-1819 GCA_031362765.1 Acidobacteriota bacterium
AACGATGACACTCGGACTGGATAACGACAATTATATGCGTCAACCTGAAGAAACTTCTTACGAATCGCTCGAAATTGACGGTAATAAAGCGCGGCTCATCAACGATCCTAAATTCTTACTGCTTTACGTAATGTTCGGCGAAGGCAAGGATGCAAGGTTTTATTTCGATATGAGAATTACCTTCAAAAAAGCGGTTGATGCCCAAATCGCCCGAAAAATCATCGAAAGTATCCGTTTTGTAAAAGAGAATTAAACTAAAAAACACTATCAAATTTCATCCACCAAATTTGCTACGTATTCTGCCTTCTTCCCTCAAAGGTTGAGAAAAAATCCCAACTCATTTTGATAAATATTCATTTTTTCTTGCCATTCTTGAGTCCAATCAAGAACATCAATGTAACAGACTGAAATAGAATCTCCTGTGTGCTGAGAAGAGCGTTCTATCAAAATACCTATAACGGTTTGTTTTGAATGATTCAAACCACGGGCAACAAGACATCTTGCTTGAAGTTCCTTAAAATTGAGTTCTCGATTTTCATCATAATTTGCAGTCATAAAAACATAGCACATTGGTGATTCGGCTACATTGAAAATACGAGCCCCTAATGATGTATGATTCAATAATCCTAAAATAGAATCGCCCAAAAACTTACGCATTTGTCTATTCTCTCTTGCCATAGCTCGAACAGCATGTTCGATCTCTGAAAGTTCTTTGACTTCTATTGCCCATGCCATACGGTAATTATCTTTTGAAAAATTTTCATAAACGCGTTCGAGAATATTATCCCAAACATAGCTTGTTTCATTAGCCTTCTTATGAGAAATAATTTCGGGTAATTGGAGAAATCCATTCCAAAGACCTTCATCCAAGACTACAAAAGTTGGTTCTGATGGAAACATACAACCTTCACTTAGATAAAAAGCTAAGAGGTTTTCCTCACCTGAGAAAAGACTTTGTTTGCCGTTTAGGAACCATGCTTCTTTATCGGATAGATATTTCAAAATGTCAGAAATTGTGTCCATCTCCGAAAACAAAGCGTGTAATGCTTTTTCATCAAAAACATGGACAAATCCTTTTCCGAAATAACCAAATGTCAATGGAATTTTTTCTTTGCTACCGAGAGCTACGGCAATTCTATATATCTTTCGAGCGTCATTCGGAGGAAATGGTAAAGCTGTCTTTCCATCGCGTGTAATAACATTTGATTGTGATTCTATTTTTCGTTCGGCGCCATATATTTGGTTGCATGACTCATGAATTGCCTTTCGTCGCCACCTGTCAAAATCTACTTCAGGTTTTCCTGTATCCTTATATTCGATTTCCTTAACAGAAATAATAATAATATCTGGGTCGCAGACTACTAGAACATCGCACAATTCTTTGCCCACGTTATTTAATGGATTAGCATAACTCCATAACGAAAGGAATGAATTGCGACTTAGGTCATAAACAAGTTGTTCAGATTTAGTCATTTATTTACCTCTTAATTAAAAAAGGCTTCGCTCAAATTGAACGAAGCCTTTTTGTTTGCAAAATCCAAAATCCGAAATCGGAAATCCGAAATCGAATTACATTCCCATGCCCATGCCGCCCATGCCGCCGCCCATGCCGCCGCCGTCGCCTTTTTCGTCAGGCACGTCGGCGATCATCGCTTCGGTGGTGAGCATCAGACCAGCGATCGACGCCGCGTTTTGGAGAGCCGTGCGGGTTACTTTCGCCGGAACAATAACACCAGCCGCCACCAAGTCTTCAAAGACTTCGGTGGCCGCGTTGAAGCCGAAGTTTTCGCTGTCTTCGTTGCGAATTCTTTCGACGATC
>JANLTD010000480.1:0-2266 GCA_031362765.1 Acidobacteriota bacterium
GGCGAACCTTCTTGTATCAACACTGAGCGATCCAAAACTGCCGTTAAAATATTACAGTCGCGATTGTTTGTTTTCGGTCGCCGCCCGTTTGAGTTATGTTGAGCCGGATTTGGAAGATTTTTCGCGTCCGATCAATAGTCCGGCCTTGGCATAAAGCAATTGAAGAAAAGTCGGTGAATAGGCGTTTGACTGATTGAATCGCCACCCAAGGCAAGATCTAAAAGTTCTTGATAATTTTCAAGTACTCGAAAACTATACTGCTCAGCGTTTGTTTGGCGCCTTTTTTTAAGAAAACTTATTCCTTCTTAAATCCCCCTTTTATTTTCATCTAACATCCTTTTTCTGTTAAACTTTTTCAGAAATGAAATTTGTCAAAATCTTAGTTATTCTTTTTATTATTTCAGTTACCGCACTCGGCGGAGTTTTATATTGGATTTATAGTTCGGCCAATACGCCGCATCAACACGACAAAGCAAATCAATTTATCATAATTCCAAAAGGCTCAACACCAACCGAAATCATTGATAAACTTTCAGCTGAGGGCGTAATTGCAAGTTCGATGCCGACGCTGATCTATTTACGGACATTTGGCGATGCAAGCAAACTAAAAGCCGGCGAATATCAATTCGATTCGCCCATCACGCCGCTACAAGTCATCAAAGAACTCGAAAAAGGCGAGGAACGCACGATCAAAGTAACGATTCCCGAAGGCTTTACACGATTTGATATCGCCAAACGCCTTGCCGAAAAATTTCCGACCAATCCGCCATCGGACGAAAAAGCAGTTTTGGCTTTGATGGATGATACCGCTTTGATAAGAGATATTTCGCCGACCGCTAAAAATCTTGAAGGCTATATGTACCCGAGCACGTACAGTTTTCCGATCGGCACCAAACCGCAGGATGTCATCAAACGAATGGTCGAGCAATTCAAAAAGCTCTGGAAGCCCGATTGGAGCGACAAGGCCAAACTACTAGGTAGAACGCCGCAGGAAATCGTCACAATCGCCAGCCTTATCGAAACCGAATCGAAATTTGATGATGAACGGCAGGTTGTCGCGTCCGTTATTTACAATCGTCTGAATAAAAACATTGCGCTCGGCATTGATCAAACAGCCGTTTACATCGCCAAAATGGAAAATCGATGGGACGGAACGATCAATAAAAGCGATTTGGAATCAAATTCGCCCTATAACACTCGAAAATTTACCGGCATTCCGCCCGGACCAATTTCGTCTGTTTCTGAAAGTGCCGTCGAAGCCGCCCTTAATCCGAAGCAAACCGATTTTATCTTTTATGTCTTGAATGTCGAAAAGAACGACGGTTCACACAATTTTTATAACAATGCAAAAGATTTTGAACAAGGAAAACGACTTTATCAAATCCAGCTTGAACAACAACGTGCAAAGAAACGCGAGCAGGAAGCAAATAATTGATTTAAGTAAGCTGACAGAACGGTTTTGCCAATGACCGAATTCAAGTTAAAATCTGACCAATGATTAAACTTCTCGCATTAGACCTCGATGGAACTTTGCTCGATTCACGAGGCAAGATTTCCGAAGAAAATAAACTGGCGATCAGAAAAGCCGAGGAGAAAGGCGTTTTAGTGACAATTGCGACAGGCCGACGTTTCCGTGATGCGCGGCCCGTCGCGCTTGAAATCGAATTTAACGCGCCGATCGTAACGCATAATGGCGCATTGCTTAAATTTGCCGAATCACTTGAAACCGTTGAGTTTTCATTAATTAACACGGAAACTGTGCTTGAAATTTTACGTGTCGGCAAAGCATTCGGCGGCGACGCGCTCGTTTCAGCTGATCCGCACGGCAAAGGGACTTTGCTTTACGACCGCATTTCCGACGAAAATAATCCATTGCGAAAATATATCGCGTGGTCGCGAATGCTACACGGCGATGAAGCGGAAGAATCTGTGCGTCACGTCGAGAGCCTCGAAGATATTTCACCAAATACTGAAGTCGTCCATATCTCCTTTTCGGGCGCGTGTCCGGCGATGGCGGAGTTGCGAAGCGTTTTGGAAATTGAATTACAGGATTCTGTCAATATTTTGGCGACCGTTTATCCGCATCTCGATTTTACGCTGCTCGACATTTTGCCGCCGGACGCTTCAAAAGGTACCGGCGTTGAGAAATTGGCAGCGTTGCACGGATTCACTGCCGAAAATGTCATGGTTTGCGGCGATAATTTCAACGATCTGGAAATGCTCGAATACGCCGGAACGCCCGTTGTGATGGGAAATGCTTCACCTG